>NZ_JAPZSY010000034.1 GCF_027532025.1 Inhella sp.
CGAGCAGCAGCACGGGGCGGCGGTGTCGCTGGGCTGGCTGGCCAGCGCGGCGATGGGTGCGGTTCTGCCGCACAGCCCCTCGCTCATCGTCACGGCGGAACGCGGCTCGGGCAAGACCACCTGGGTGGACCTGCAGACCGCGCTACTCGGCAGGCAGGCGGTACGGCGTGACGGCGTTCCGACGGTGGCGCAGGTGCTGCACGCGGTGAAGGATTCGTCGCTGGCGATGATTTGCGACGAGTTCGAGCCGCTGAAGGTCAGCAAGGGCGAGATGCTGAAGCTGGCCGAGGTGTTCAACAGCGGCTTCACCAAGACGCCAGGCAAGGGCAAGTTCTCCCGTGTCATCGGCGGCAAGGTGCAGTACTTCAATGCACCGGCCGGCGTCGTGCTCTGTGGCATCCACCTGCCCGAGCTCGAACCCGCGCTGGAAAGCCGCTCGGTGCGGCTGTCGATGGTGCCGAAGCAGCGCGCGGGGCTGGCGAAAAGCCCGCTGCTTGACCCGGCAAGCGGCGTGCAGCCCGGCGAGCTGGGCGCGCGGCTGCGGCGGCTGCTGGTGGCACGCTGGCAGGTGATGAGCGACGCCCGCGCAGCGGTGCACCGCATGCTGCAGGACATCGGGCACCCTGACCGGCGCGCCGACACGTGGAGCCCGCTGCTGGCCGGCTACATCGCCCTGAAGCACGACAGCGTGCCGCCGCTGCGCGACCTGGCTGCGCTGATTGCGCAGTGGGGGCTGAACGTGGTGCCGCAGGACGACCACGAGTCGCAAGGTGAAGCCTGCCTCGGCGCGATGCTGGACCGCAAGATGGTGGTGCGGGTCGAAGCGGACGGCAAGACCGCCAAGCTCTACACCCGGGTGCGCGAGGCGCTGCAGACGCTGGTGTCGGGCGACGCCGACCGCAACACCCTGACGGCGCTGGAAAAGCACCTGGCCATGCTGGGCGTGCGGGCGCTGTTCGACCGCCAGCGCGAGGCCTGGACCTTGGCGATTGCGTCGTCCGAGCACCACGTCGGCGCCCGACAGTTGTTCCAGGGCACGGCCTGGGCGCGCGGCACCTGGAAGGCAGCACTGTTGACGCTGCCCGGCGCGACGCGGGGACAGCAGCGCTTCGCAGGCGCCAGCGTAAAGGCCGTGCTGGTACCGGCCGGCATCGGCAACCCGCTGGCCGACGCTGAGGACGACAACACGCCTCCGGTGCGGCCGTCGAGCAAGGACGGCGCGGCGCGGGCTGAGTGCCTGGTCTGACGTAGCAAGGTGCCGCAGGTGCTTCGACCTCACAAGCACCTGTGGCGCTTCCTAGCTCGCGATTTGAGTAGGCCGGGTTTCCTCTTCCAGCGTGGTCAGCCAAAGCATGGCGGCCACTCTCCTGTCGCCGCACATAGCAGGGTGCGGCTGCAGTGAGCTACACACCGACGGTCGGTCAGGGTGGCCGAAGATGCGGCACCGCTCGTCTTCGTCAAGCTGAACGCACCTGACCCCTGCAGGCTTGCCGCTAGGCATGCCGGGTATCGGCGAGGAGATGGATGGTGCGATGCAGCACGCGCCGCATCTTTCCCTGCATTGCCAAGTCACATGCTCGCTCATTCTGGGCGATGTAAAGCAAAGGGCCCCGATTCCTCGGGGCCCTCTTTATTCCTGCTCAAGCAGGCTGAATTGACGGATGTTCCTTGCGCCTGCGTTCTCGGACGATATTCGGAACATACTTATTTTTGGTCTTGCCGTCGCCGAAGCCAAGCAGTTCGTAGACTGAGCCGCCGATTCCAGGAATAACTTCCTCTCCATCGTCGCTCTTCTGGCTGTCGGTTGCAAAATGGAAGAACTCAAACTTCCCAGCAACTTCTGCTGGGAACTCCCGCGACAGTCGGTCCTCTGCCCCTTTTAACATTACGGGCGCAGCGACAAATATTCGCTTAGGGTTCGCAGAAGAGATTGCCTTCGTCAAGTTCGTCTTGACAACACATGCGCCCGAGATAATCGACTTGACGATGACAAACACCGAGTCGTCTTTATCAAAAGACTCTTCGTAAGTGCGGAGCACAGGTGAAACAGAGACACCATCACTCTTGAGGCGCTCGTTCCACATGCAAATCATCCGGGTTCTAGCCCCGACGTTGCGCGACTCCAACTCTTCAATCAAGCCGCGCGCCAAGAAGTCAGCGTCCTCAACAGTGCAAACGACGCATACGTCTTTTGCCGGGGCGGCCTCCAACTGCGGCAGCATGCTGTCGGCAAGATGCTCACCCAGCTTCCGCATGGCTTCGCGGTAGCCGTCAGGATTGCCCTTCAGGCTAGGCAGCTCTTCAACGAGCGTCATCGCCGTCGGGTCTTGCTCCGCGAGGGCGGTGAAAGTTCTGCCGTTGTTCATGGTAGAACCTCTTCGAATTCTTCGAATGTCTTCGGTTGACGTTGAACGATGTCGTTCTGGAACTGCTTGAACTCTTCGCTCAGAACGCTTGAACCGAAGACGCCAGAGGTACCAAAGCCAGACCAATGGAAAAAGCCTCTTTTGACAGAGTACACCAAACCGTGTACTACAGCAAGAGCTTGCCTGAAGTCAACAGCTAGGTAGCTCTCCCAGTCTTCCGTCGCCGGCAGCGGTCGAAGCTGGCCAGGGTGCTGCTTCGCAGCGGTCTCAGCAATCTCACCCGCTGATGCGCCGTCAGGGTGATTGAGGCACGCAATCAGAAGCATCCCAAAGACAGCGGACAGCACATCGAGCGAGGGGGCTTCGGTGTGAGAGAGCAGCGACAGATGCGCCTGCAGCTCAGGGAACTCAAGTACGAGCCTGTTTGGGGTCGGATGCCAAGGGAAGTGTTCGACAGTTGTGTGGCCGCTGATGCTTGCCGGAATGTTCTTCTCTAGGGCTGCGGCAAGGGTCGCGCAGGCAACCACCAGCGTGGTGCTCGGTGATGGTTCCTTGAGATGGTCAGAAAGTACCTTCTGGTACTCAAAGTCAGTCGCGATAGGGTGCTCACCCGCGGACCAACCTACTTTCTCCTGATTCTTGAGCTGGAAGTACTTGGTGGAATCTGGCGTCGCTATACGCAGGTCGTCCACAAGACCACCGCACTGGCCCTTTACCGTCGGGTCTTTGTGCGCCGGGTCGTTGACGATGGCCGCCACTGCTTGCGCGACTCGATACGCCATGAAGAAGTCTTCGTATCGAGTCCCCTTGTTGCCGCTACTCCCGCCGCGGTGCTTGTTCGCCGCGTACTTCGCGACCTCTGGCCCTAAGCACGCTTTGATGTCGTCGTTCGTTGCCACCCTGATGCGCTCGTCATTGTTGTACCTGGATTTTAGGCTGGCTACAGGGCGCTGCTGCCTGGCGCAGCGTGTGGCGCGCGACGATTTGGCTTGAGGCGCGGTCCGTGAGCTTGCGTCCCTTTAGTTGACAACCGGCTTGCCGTTGGGCAGGCCCGGGATGGGCGAGCTGATGGAGGGGGCGATGCAGCAGGCGGCGCAGCGGGGTCGGCAGTCCATGGGGACATGCTGCCATGCCATTCGCCAGGGCCGCGCTGGAGCCTGGACACTCAAGTCATGACGACTTCGAGCTTGCCCACCCGCCGCGCGCCCTGGGGCGTTCACCTGAAGCTGCTGGGCATGGCTGTGCTGTGGGGGGCTTCATGGCCCACGGGCAAGGTGGTGGCGCAGGCGCTGCCGGCGTTCACGGCATCGTCGCTGCGCTTTGCGTTGGCCTTTGGCCTGCTGTTGGGGTGGTTGTGGGCCGTGCACGGGCGCTCGACGTGCCGAGCCTTGTCGTCACGGCAGTGGGCGGGCTTGGCCTTGGGCGGTGCCTTGGGGGTGTTCGGGTATGCCGCTTTCTTTTTGTTGGGCTTGCAACACGTGCCCGCAGGCCGAGCGGCTTTGGTGGTGACGACCAACCCGGTGTTGACCACGCTGTTGGCGGCTTGGTGGTTTGGCGAGCGCTTCAACCGCCGCATCGGCCTGGGCATGGCGCTGGCGGTGTTGGGGGCCTCGGTGGTGCTCACGCACGGCGCACCTTGGACCCTGGTCACCGGCGGGGTGGGGGTGGGTGAGTGCTTGTTGCTGGGCTGTGTGCTGTGCTGGAGCGGCTACACCCTGGTGGGCAAGCGACTGCTCGGCGGCATCGACGCGCTGACCACCACCACGGTGACGGCCGGGGTGGGCCTGTTGCTCTTGCTGCTGGTGGCGCTGGCGGTGGAAGGGGGAACGGCCTTCGCGGCGGTGCGCGATGCCTCGCTGGGCGTGTGGCTGGCCTTGGTGTTCTTGGCCGCTGGGGCGACGGTGTTGGCCTATGCCTGGTACTTCGAGGGCGTGAAGGCTTTGGGTGCCGGGGCCGCTGCGGCGTACATCAGCCTGGTGCCGGTGTTTGGTGTGCTGTTTGCCACCTGGGGGCTGGGCGAGGCGGTGGACGCCTCGTTGGTGTTGGGCGGCGGCTTGGTGCTGACGGGCATGGTGGTGATGAACCGCGCGAGGCGCTGACCCAGGTCAAAGCCCGGTGGGCGCGGCGCAGGCAGCATGCAGGACCCTTTCGGAGACAGGCCCATGACCCTTGTGCTGAACCACCTCGATGCCGCCGTGGACGCGGTGTTGGCCCGCGTGAACGGACCCATCGTGTTGGGCCTGCCTTTGGGCATTGGCAAGCCCAACCCCTTCGTGAACCGGCTGTACGAACGCATGAAGGCCGACCCGAGCCGGCCGCTGACGATCATCACGGCCCTGAGCTTGGAGGTGCCGACGGGCAAGAGCGACATCGAACAGCACTTCCTGGCGCCGCTGGTCGAGCGGGTGTTCAAGGACTATCCCGACTTGGCCTACGTGAAGGACCTGCGTGCGGGCCGCTTGCCGGCGCACATCCAGGTGCACGAGTTCTTTTTGAAGACGGGCGATTACCTGGGCAATGCGCTCGCGCAGCAGCAGTACATCAGCACCAACTACACCTTCGTGGCGCGCGACATGCTGGGCCAGGGGCTCAACGTGATCGCGCAAGCGGTGGCCAGCGAGGGCGAGGGTGAGGCCTGGCGCCTGAGCCTGTCGAGCAACCCCGACGTGATCTTGGAGTTGGTGGAGCGCTTCGCGGAGACGGGGCAGCCCTTGCTCAAGGTGGGGGTGGTGAACCGGCAGATGCCGTTCATGCCCAACGGGGCCGAGGTGGCGCCCGACTTCTTCGACCTGGTGGTGACCGACCCGGCCGCCACGCACACGGTGTTTGCACCGCCCAACGCGAAGGTGAGCACGGCCGATTACGCCATCGGGCTGCACGCCAGCAGCCTGGTGCCCGACGCCGGCACGCTGCAGATCGGCATCGGTTCGCTGGGCGATGCCATCGCCCAGGGGCTGATCGTGCGCGAGCAGCGCGGGGCCGAGTACCGGCAGGTGATGGCAGCCTTGTGTCCGGAAGGGCTGCAGGGCCGGGAACTGGGGCGCTTCGAGACGGGGCTGTACGGTTGCTCGGAGATGTTCGTCAACGGCTTTTTGCGCCTGATGGAGGCCGGCATCGTGCGCCGCGAGGTGTACCCCGACGCCACCTTGCAAGCCCTGGTGAACGAGGGGCGCATCGACCCCGCCGCGCCGGGCGAAGCCGCCCTGCAGGCCTTGCGCGAGGAAGGTCGCATCAGCGAGCCGCCCAGCGCCGAAGACCTGGCCTTTTTGCAGCGCCACGGCCTGGGGCCAGATGACATCGGGCGCGGCCCCTTGCGGGGGGGCCATTGCATGACGGGCGGCTTCTTCCTCGGGCCCACCGACTTTTACGAGCACCTGCGCCAGATGCCTGCCGCCCAGAAGGCGCGCATCAACATGACGCGCATCGACTTCATCAACCAGCTCTACGGCCGCGACGCGCACGAGACGGAACTCAAGCGCTTGCAGCGCCGCCGTGCGCGCTTCATGAACACCACGATGAAGGTGACTTTGCTGGGCGCGGCGGCCTCGGACGCTTTGGAGTCCGGCGCGGTGGTGAGCGGGGTGGGTGGGCAGTACAACTTCGTGGCCATGGCGCACGCCCTGCCCGATGCCCGCTCCATCCTGATGCTGCGCGCCACGCACGAGACCCAGGCGGGGCCGGTGAGCAACATCGTGTTCAGCTACGGGCACACCACCATCCCGCGCCACCTGCGCGACATCGTCATCACCGAGTACGGCGTGGCCGACTTGCGGGCCCAAAGCGACCACGAGGTGGTCAAGCGCCTCATCCGCATCGCCGATTCGCGCTTCCAGCCGCAGCTGGTGGCCGAGGCGCAGGCCCATGGCAAGTTGGAGGCGGGTTGGACCCTGCCCGAGGCCTGGACGCACAACACGCCCCAGGCCTTGGACGCGGTGCTGCACCCCTGGCAGCAAAGTGGGCTGTTGCCGGGCTTCCCCTTCGGCACCGATCTGAACGACGACGAGCTGAAGATGGTCGCCGCCCTGCGGCGCTTGAAGAAAGCGACCCAGCACCCGGTGGAGTTGGTGAGCTTGGCGGTGAAAGCCCTGTGGGAAGGCAAGGAGGCGCCGCCGTCTTACTTGCAACGTCTGGGCCTGGACGAGGCGCAGGGCCTCAAGGGCCTGCTGCTCAAGCGCTTGTTCGCGGGCAATCTGTAGAGAGCGGCGCGGCAGAATGGAACCCAGGGGCTGGGCCAACCGCGCGGGGCGCGGGGCGACGGCCGCGCTGGGTTTGCCGATGTTCGACGCCGTTTTCCGGCTCACGCGGGCCGTGCTGTGCGCCGGCTTGCTGGGCCTGTCCACCGTGGTTTTGAGTGTGCTGCTGGTGCTGCCGGCTTTGCTCAAGCGCGCGCTGCCGCTGCGGCCCGTGCAAGGCGCCTGCGACCGTTTGCTGATGGCCTTGGCGGGCGCGTGGGTGAGCCTGAACAACCGCTGGATCGCCTTCTGCAACCCCCGCACCACCTGGCGCGTGGAAGGGCTCGATGGCCTCAACCCACGCGGCTGGTACGTGCTGACCTGCAACCACCTCAGCGCGGTCGACATCCTGGTGCTGCAGCGCGTGCTGCACGGTCGCATCCCCTTCCTGAAGTTCTTCCTCAAACGCGAGCTGATCTGGGTGCCGGTCATCGGCATGGCCTGGTGGGCGCTGGACTTCCCCTTCATGCGCCGCGGCAAAACCCGCGAGGACCAGCGGCGCGACTTGGAGGCGGCGCGCGCCTCGTGCGAGGCCTTCCGCCGCGTGCCCACCTCGGTGATCAATTTCGTCGAAGGCACCCGCGTGACCGCTGAAAAGCGCGAGGCCGAGCGCAGCCCCTACCGCCACCTGCTCAAGCCCAAGGTGGGCGGCTTGTCGGTGGCCTTGGCCACCATGGGCGAGCAGTTCGAGGCCCTGCTCGACCTGACCCTGGTCTACCCCGGGGGCACACCGAGTTTCTGGGACTTGCTATGCGGGCGCTTGCCGGCGGTGGTGCTGCGCGTGCAGCGGCGCGACATCCCCGAGAACCTGCTGGGCATGGACGCCAGCGGCGAACGCGCCCGCTTGGTGCGGCAGGCGCGCTGGCTGGAGCAGCTGTGGCAGGAAAAGGACGCCTGGATCGAGGCGACCCTGAAGCCCTGAAGCCCCGGAGGCCGCGCCCGCGCCCGTCAGGCGCTGTGGCGCGAGAAGACCAAGGTGGCGTTGGTGCCGCCAAAGCCAAAGCTGTTGGACATGACGGTGTTCAGCGGGCCATCGTGGCGCTCGCGCAGCACGCGCAAGCCTTCGGCGGCCGGGTCCAGGGTGTCGATGTTGGCCGACGCGGCGGCGTATCCGCCCTGCAGCATCAGCAGCGAGTACACGGCCTCTTGCACGCCGGCGGCACCCAGCGAATGGCCCGAGATCGACTTGGTGGAGCTGATCATGGGCGCTTCGGCCCCGAAGACCTCGCGCACCGCGCCCAGCTCGGCCACGTCGCCCACGGGGGTGGAGGTGCCGTGGGCGTTGATGTAGTCCACCGGGGTGCGTACCGTGCTGAGGGCCTGCTGCATGCAGCGCACCGCGCCTTCGCCCGAGGGGGCCACCATGTCGTGACCGTCGGAGGTGGAGCCAAAGCCGACCAGCTCGGCCAAGATGGTGGCGCCTCGCGCCTGCGCGTGCTCCAGGGCCTCGAGCGCCAGCATGCCGCCGCCGCCCGCGATGACGAAGCCGTCGCGGCCGGCGTCGAAGGCGCGCGCGGCTTGCTCGGGGTGGTCGTTGCGGCTGCTGGACATGGCGCCCATGGCGTCGAACAGCATGGAGAGCTCCCAGCTCTCTTCTTCGCCACCCCCGGCAAAGACCACGTCTTGCTGGCCCCAAGCGATGAGCTGTGCGGCGTGGCCGATGCAGTGCGCGCTGGTGGCGCAGGCCGAGGTGATGGAGTAGTTGACGCCCTTGATGCCGAAGGGCGTGGCCAGGCAGGCCGAGACGGTGCTGCCCATGGTGCGCGTGACCATCATGGGGCCCACGCGCTTGATGCCCTTGTCGCGCAGCGTGTCGGCGGCCCAGACTTGGTTCAGGCTGGAGGCGCCGCCCGAGCCGGCGACCAAGCCGGTGCGCGGGTGGGAGACTTCGTGCGCTTGCAGCCCGGCTTGCTCGATGGCCTGTTGCATGGCCAGGTAGGCGTAGGCGGCGGCGTCGCCCATGAAGCGCAGGGTGCGGCGGTCGATGGCGGCTTCGAGGTTCAGCGAGGGCCGACCGCTGAGCTGCGAGCGCAGGCCTCGCTCGGCGTAAACGGGGTTGAAGCGGATGCCCGAGCGCGTGGCCCGCAGGCTGGCGTCCACTTCGGCCAGGTTGTTGCCCAGGCTGGACACGATGCCCATGCCGGTGACGACGACGCGACGCAGCATGGTCAGAAGTCCTCGGTCGAGGTGAAAAGGCCCACCTTCAGGTCGGTGGCGCTGTAGATCTCGCGGCCGTCCACGAGCATGCGGCCGTCGGCGATGCCCATCACCAGCTTGCGCTCGATGACGCGCTTGAACGTCAGCTCGTAAGTCACTTTCTGGGCGCTGGGCAGCACTTGGCCAAAGAACTTGACCTCGCCTGCGCCCAAGGCACGCCCGCGGCCGGGGTTGCCGCGCCAGCCGAGCCAAAAGCCCACCAGCTGCCACAGGGCATCCAGGCCCAGGCAGCCGGGCATGACGGGGTCGGATTCAAAGTGGCAGCCGAAGAACCAGAGGTCGGGTCGGATGTCCAACTCGGCCACCAGCTGGCCTTTGCCGTGGGCGCCGCTGGTGTCGTCGATGTGGGTGATGCGGTCGAACATGAGCATGTTCGGCAGCGGCAGGCGGGCATTGCCCGGGCCGAACAACTGGCCGTGGCCGCAGGCGATCAGGGCGTCGCGGTCGTAGCTGTGTCGGCCGAGTTCTCGTTGGCTCGGGAGGGTGGTGGAGGTCATGCAAACGCGACGGCGGCTCGCGAGGCGCCGTCTGGACAGGGGAGTTAGGGGATTGTGCCTAACTCGCTGTTGGGCCCTTGCGCCGGAGGGCCGTGGGTTCAGCGAGGGGCTGGGGCCAGGGTGCGCAGCCAGAAGGCCTCGTACTTGCGGTGCCAGGCCGCGGTCTTCACCGCCCCGCCCATGGCGTGCTCGCCATCGGGGTCGAGGAACAGGTCGACCAGCGCTTCCTTGCCGCTCTCCAGCAGCGCGCGGTAGACGTTGACCGTGTCTTGGTAGAGCACGTTCGGGTCCTGCATGCCGTGCACCAGCAACAGCGGCTTCTTCAGGCCCGGGGCCAGGGGCAGCAGGCTGAACTTGCGCAGGTTGGGCTTGCTGCGGTCCACCTTGCCGATGGTGCGGCCGCTGTACCAGCTGTTGTAGTTCTCCCATTCGGTGGGCCCGGCGCCGGCGATGCCGGCGGCGAACAACTCGGGCTGCGTGAACATCGTGTACTGCGTTTGGAAGCCGCCAAAGCTCCAGCCGTTCAGGCCCACGCGCGCGGCGTCCACGCCCATGGTTTTGACCATGTGGGCCTTCAGGTCCTCCAGGTCTTCGGTTTGCGGCTGGCCGGGCTGCTCCCAGTTCGCGCCGCTGAACCGGCGGCCGTAGTTGCTGTGGCCGCGCGTGTCGATGCTGACCGTGACGAAACCGTGCCGCGCCGTCATGTACTGGTTGAACAGGTAACCGGTGGGCTGGAAGCTGTCGGTCTCGACGGTGTGGCGGTCGTTCAGCGGGCCGCCGTAGATGTAGACGATGGCGGGGCGGCGGTCGCTGGCCTGCCAGCCGGCGGGCTTGAAGGCGTAGGCGTGCAGGGTGTCGCCGTGGCGGTTCTGGAAGCTGAAGCGTTCGGGCTTCAAGAGGCCCAGCCGGTCCCAGGCCGGGTCGTGGCTTTGCGTCAGCACCTTGGGCGCTTGGCCGGCTTGCAGCAGCTTGAGCTCGGGGCGCTCGGCCCAGTTCCCGGCCACAGCGGCGGCCCAGCGGCCGTCGAAGGACACCGCGGCGTTGCGGTGGTAGTCGGGCGCGGCGCCCAGGGGCGTCATGGCCCCCGTGGCCAGGTCGACGCGGTGCACGTTCATGGCGGCCCAGTCGTCGCGGTTGGCCAGCACGAACAGGGCGCGGCTGTCGGGGGTGAAGCCGAGCACGGTGTGCGCTTCGAAGTGGCCCTTCACCAGGGGGCGCAGCACCTTGGTGGCCACGTCCAGGCCGTGGGGCTGGCGGTAGCCCGCCTCGTCCAGGCTCAGCACCAGGGTCTTGCCGTCGGGCGTGAACTGCGGGCGCAGCACGCTCACCACCTCGTGGCCCACGTCGCCGCGGCGCTCCAGGACCAGCTCGGGCTTGGCGGTCTCGTTCGCGCTGCCCAGGTAAACGCGCAGCAGTTCCTTCTCGCGCTCCCAGGTGCTGAAGGCGTAACGGCTGCCGTCCTTCGTCCAGGCGATGGGGCTCAGTTCGAACCAGACGTCGCCGCCCTTGTGGGTGTAGATGGGCTCGGGCTGCTTGGCCGGCGCTTCAGGCCCCGTGGGCACCTGGCGGATGTAGATCGCCAGCGGCGCTTGCAGGCGCTTGTCGTCGGACACCTCGCGGTCCACCTTCTTGGCGGTGGCGAAGCGCTCGGCGTAGCTCATGATTTCCACCTGGCGGCCGGGCTTGGGCGGGGCCTTGCCCTCCTCGCCCAGCGGCGCGCGGGCGACCAGCGCCATCCAGCGGCCGTCGTCGCTCAGCGTGGTGGCCTCGATCTTGTACTTGCGCTCTGCGTCGTCGGGGTGCACCAGCTCGCGGTTGAGCACGTGCACGCCGGCAGCGGCGAAGCGGCTGCGCAGCAGCTTGCCGTCGTCCAGGTAGATGAAGCCCTGGTCGTCGCGCGTGTAGGCCACGATGCGCAGGTTGCGCTGCGTCACCACCAGGGGCTGCACCTGCTCGGGCGCGCTGGCCTGCCAGCGGTAGAGGCCGCCGCGGTACTGGAACACCAGCTCGTCGCGCTCGTGCGCCCATTCGATCTGGGCGACGCCGGGGTAGAGGTCGGTGGGCTTGAGCTTGTGCTTGGCGCGGTGCTTCTTGAGCTCGTCGCGCCACTCCCAGTTTTCCTTCTCCACCCCAGAGGCGGCCGCGGCGGGCGCGGGTGCTGCGGACGCCGCGGCTGCAGGGGGCAAAGGCTTGCCAGCCCTGCGGGCGGCCAGCTCGGCCATGGCGCGCTTCTCCGCTTCGGCCTCGGCCTTGTCGGCCGCCTTTTGGGCGTCGTCCCGGGCCTTCTTGGCGGCCGCTTCTTTTTTCACCAGCTCCAGCGCGGCGCGGTCCCACTGGGCGAGGTCCACGGCCTCGCCGCGCAGGTAGGCCTGTTGGGCCTCGACCTTGGCCTGGGCTTCGGCCCATTCGCGGTCGCGCTGCTGGCGCTTGGTGTCGAAGCGCGCCAGGTCTTCGGGCGTGTCGAACGCGGCCATGCGCTGGCGCGAGGTGACGCGGATCGACTTGCCGGTGCGCGTGTCGTGGAGGTGCAGGTCGCCGCCGGGCTCGCCGAAGGGGTTCCACAGGTAGGCCAGGTAGCGGCCGCTGTGGCTGAAGCTGGCCTCGCGTGCCGGCTCGCCGCGGTAGGGCTGGGCGCGGAAGAGGTGTTCCAGGGTCAACGGCTTGGCGGCCGCTGGGGCGCTGGCGCCGGGGCTGCTCAGGCCGAGCAGGAGTGCCAGGCAGGCAGTGCCGAGGAGAAGTCGAGGGGTGCGCATGGGCAGGGGCTGTGGAGTGGCGCGGTGGGCGAGCCGACGCGGCATGCTAGGCAGGCATGAGCTGGGCGCCGATCGTCACGCCCCGGACAATGGGCGGTCCATTTGCTTGCTGGCTCAGCGACCGCCATGACCGACACCCTCCCAACGACCCCCCGCCCGCCTCTGCCTGACCGCCTGTCGGTGGACCCTCGCAGCCCGCATCATGTGGCGGGGGTTTTCGAGCACGACGTGGGCATTCGCTTCAACGGCAAGGAGCGCTTCGACGTGGAGGAGTACTGCCTGAGCGAGGGCTGGATCAAGGTGCCTGCCGGCCGTGCGGTGGACCGCAAGGGGCGCCCGCTGACCATCAAGCTCAAGGGCAGTGTGGAAGCCTTCTATCGCTGATCCCGCTTTCTCAACCGGAGACCCTGCATGAAGCGTTCTGAACTGTTGGTCTTGCTGGGCGGCGGCTTGTTGAGCGCGCTGGGCATGGGGCCGGCCTGGGCCCGCAACGACAGCGACGGCGAGTACCGCATCCAGCGCGCCGTGTACGGCACGCCGGAGCGCTTTGTGGACGTGACCGACCGCCTGCGTGAGTTGGCACGGCGCGACACGCGCTTTCGATTGGGCAACGACACCTTCGGCGTGGACCCGGCCCGGGGCGAGGTCAAGGTCTTGCGCATCCAGGCCGTGAGCCGCAGTGGCCGCAGCCGCACCTTCGAGTACATCGAGGGCTCGGTGGTGGACGGCGCGCTGTTCGAGGGCTGGCGCGGCGGTGGCTGGGGCCAAGGGGGCGATGGCAACTGGGGCGTGCGCCCGGGCTACGACGATGGACGCGATGGCGAGTACGTCATCGTGCGCGCGCAGTACGGCACGGCGCAGCGCCATGTCGACGTGACCGACCGGCTGCGCGAGTTGGCACAGCGCGACGAGCGCTTCCGCTTGAGCAACCGGACCTTTGGCATCGACCCGCACGTGGGCCAGGTCAAGGTGCTGCGCATTCACGCCCGCGGGCCGCGCGGCCTGCGCACCTTCGAGTACGTGGAAGGCAGCATGGTGGATGGCGCGCAGTTCAGCGGCTGGCGCGGCGGTGGCTGGGGTCAGGGCGATTGGAACGGCGGCTGGGGCGGCAAAGAGGGCCCGACGCGCGGGCTCGTGATCTTGCGGGCCGAGTACGGCGCGCGCGGCCGCTGGGTCGACATCACCGACCGCTTGCAGGCCCGGGTGGTGTTGAACCGCTTGAGTGTGCGCGTGGACAACGACCTGGCCGGCACCGACCCAGCTCCCAACGTGCCCAAGGAGTTGCGCTTGCGCGTCCGCGTTGACGGCCGCGAGGAGCGGCGCACCCTGTCGGAAGGCCAGCGCCTGACGCTGCCCTGAGCGGGCGGTGCAATGGGCCTGGGTGGCCCGGTCCCCGCTTGACCGACTCCAATATTTCTATAAAACTAGAAACATGGAAGAAATCGAAGCCGTGATGGCCCTGGCGGCGTTGGCCCAAGCCCAGCGCCTGCGGGTGTTCCGCGCCCTGGTCGGTGCCGGACCCCAGGGCATGACCCCCACCGACCTGTCGGCTCTGCTGGGGGTGCCGGGCTCCACCCTGTCGTTCCACCTCAAAGAGTTGACCCAGGCTGGGCTGGTCACGCAGGAGCGCGACGGTCGCCACTTGATCTACCGACCGGCACTGTTGCGCATGACGGCGCTGCTGGACTACCTGACCGCCCACTGCTGCCAAGGCGCCGGTTGTGCCGCCGCGCCGCCGTCCGCGGCGGCTTCGACCTCGGTTTGCTGCCCCACCCCTGGAGACCCCGCATGAAACGCTTCCACGTGCACGTCCATGTCGACGACCTGCCCCGCAACCTGGCCTTCTACTCGGCCCTGTTCGGCACCGCGCCCACCCGCACCGAGGCCGACTACGCCAAGTGGATGCTGGAAGACCCGCCGCTCAATTTCGCCATTTCCACCCGCGGCGGCGGTGCCGTGGGCGTGAACCACCTGGGCATCCAGACCGACACGCCCGAGGAGCTGGCCGCCATGAAGGCGCGCGCCGAAGGGGCCGATGGCGCCCTGCTGGACGAAGGCGCGACCACCTGCTGCTACGCCCGCAGCGACAAGCACTGGGTCACCGACCCCCAGGGCTTGGCCTGGGAGCAGTTTCACACCCTGGGCGACATCCCGGTGTTCTCGCAGCAGCCCAGCCCGGTGACATCCGGCAGCGCGTGCTGCCCAGCGCCCGTTGCGGCGCCCAAGTCCTCCTGCTGCGGCTGAGGGGCGCGCGCATGACCGTTCACGTTTTGATCCTGTGCACCCACAACTCGGCCCGCAGCGTGCTGGCCGAAGGCATGTTGAACCACTGGGCCCAGCGCTTGGGGTTGGAGGTGCAGGCCCACAGCGCCGGCAGCGCGCCCTCGGGTCGGGTCAACCCCTCCGCACTGGCGGCGCTGGCCGCCGCTGGCGTGGACACGGCGGGCTTTCACAGCAAAAGCTGGGACGCGTTCAGCGGCCCCGATGCGCCCCCGCTGTCGCTCGCGATCACCGTGTGCGACAGCGCGGCGGGCGAAGCCTGCCCGGTGTTCCATGGGGCGCCCGCGAAGGTGCACTGGGGCTACCCCGACCCGTCCAACGCCGAGGGCGACGACGCCAAGCGCCAAGCCTTTGAACTGACGCGCCAGGCCATCGGCTACCGGATGCTGCAGCTGCTGGCCCTGCCCCTGGCCACGATGGACCGCGTCGCGCTGCAGGCGGCAGCCACCGAGATCGGGGCGCGCTGATGCTGGGCGTTTTCGAGCGATTCTTGAGCGTCTGGGTTGGCCTGGCCATGCTGGCCGGGGTGGGCTTGGGCCTGACGGCGCCGGGCGTGCCCCAGGCCATCGCGGCGCTGGAGTTCGCGCACGTCAACCTCGTGGTGGCCGTGCTCATCTGGGCGATGGTTTACCCCATGATGATCCAGATCGACTGGAGCGCCGTGAAGGATGTGCGCCGCAAGCCCCAGGGCTTAGGCCTGACCTTGGTGGTGAACTGGCTCATCAAGCCCTTCACCATGGCCGCCCTGGGCGTGCTGTTCTTCCAATACGTGTTCGCCGATCTGGTGAACCCGGCCGACGCGCAGCAGTACATCGCCGGGATGATCCTGCTGGGCGTGGCGCCCTGCACCGCCATGGTGTTCGTGTGGAGCCAGCTGGTGAAGGGCGACCCGAACTACACCTTGGTGCAGGTGTCCATCAACGACCTGGTGATGGTGGTCGCCTTCGCGCCCATCGCCGCCTTCTTGCTGGGCGTGACCGACCTCAGCGTGCCGTGGGAAACGCTGCTGCTCAGCACCGTGCTCTACGTGGTGCTGCCCCTGCTGGCCGGCATGGCCACCCGCAAGGCCTTGGGGCCTGAGCGCGTGCCGGCCTTCGTGGCCCGGCTCAAGCCCACCTCGGTCATCGGCCTCGTCGGCACGGTGTTGCTGTTGTTCGCGCTGCAGGCCCACACGCTGGTGGCCCAGCCCCTGGTCATCGCCCTCATCGCCGTGCCGCTGGTGCTGCAAAGCGTGGGCATCTTCGCCATCGCCTGGGTGGCGGCGCGTTGGATGAAGCTGCCGCACGACATCGCCGGCCCGGCGTGCTTGATCGGCACCAGCAACTTCTTCGAGCTGGCCGTGGCCGTGGCGATTTCCCTCTTCGGCCTGAACTCCGGCGCGGCCCTGGCCACGGTGGTGGGGGTGCTGGTGGAGGTGCCGGTGATGTTGGCTTTGGTGGCTTGGGTGAACCGGCGGCGCGCATGACCGATGGGGCGATGGCCCCGCCAGCCTCTGCGCTCAACAGCCTTCGGCTTCGAGGTGGAGGTGGACCAACTCCCGTTCCGACATCGCGACGAGCCGCGCCATTTCCCGATCCAGCGCCAAGCTTTCACTGGGCGACAGCAGTCCCGCGAGGGCAGGGCGCGGGTTGAGGCCCAACATCTGAACGCGCAGTGCCGTGGGTGGATGGCTGATATCGGCCTGCCACATGGCGGCGGCCGATGCCTCCCTCAGCTTGTCCTTTGTCGCTTGGTCCACACCGTTCGCCACATCCATCAGCCGGTGAACGAGCGGGTCCGAGGGGGTTTTCAAGGCGTGCTCTCTGACGGCCGCGTCGACCAGCTCCCCGAGGTACAGCTTTTCCAGGGCCTGTTGCATGGGCCTTGTCCCGACAACAGCGGCGGCGAGTGAGTCGGCCAAGTATTCGGCCCGCTGGGACTGGCGCAAGACGAGCATGAACAGCCCTCGCGCCATGAGAAGCACCGCCTCGGACAGCGCGAGCATGGCCATCTCGAATGGGATCACGAGCAATGACACCAGGGGTCCAAAGCTCACCCCCTCGGCCGCTCGACCGAAAGAGGTCGGTCGCATGGCGCAGCTCCAGGTGACCAGGGCGTCGAGGGCGCCGCCCAGGTAGGAACTGCGCAATGGATCGCGGTTGGCGCCGTGGGACAGCTCGTGCGCGATGAGGGCCAGTCGCTCTTCCGACGAGAGCACCGCCATCAGCGGTGCACCCAACTCCACAAATGGCCGCCGAGACCAACCGGCTAGCCGGAAGTTCGCGTTGAACTCAACGGACCGCGCCAGCGCCTGCACCGGCTGAGTTCCGAGCGCTTTGGCGATGCGGTCCGCTGCGGCATACAGCGTTGGGAACTCGGCGCGGTCGAGCCAATAGTCGGGCGCTGCCGCGGCTTGGGGCCGGGCAGCCCAACCGAGCAGAAGCAGCATGACGCCAACGATGGGATCGAAAACAGTCGTCCAAGGCGGCAGCACGATGATGAGGCCTGCGATGCCACTGACCAGGCTCACGCTGTACACAGCGGCAGCGGCCACGTGGGCCAGGATCAGGCTCCAAGAGACCGCCGGGCTTCTCTTGGATTCGAGCGTCATCGGGTTCTTGGCCAGGTCATCGAACAGCCGACGGGCCAATCGGAGCCCCAGTTCCCGGCGCGCCTTGGCCCATTTGGAAGTGTCGGTTTGGGCGGCTGTGGTCATGAAAGAGGTGGCGGCAGAGGGTGAGGCAAGCGGGGCGGTGCACCGGTGTTGCACCCAGCCGCTGTAAGCGGTTGGCCCGGATTCTGACCAGCGTTGTTCACCCACTTGGGCCGCGTGCCAGTACCAGTGGTAGACCCAGCGCACAGTCCATCGCCCCGCACCGGCCTAGGCTTGGGTCATGACCGCCGCCTTACCCGCCTCGCTCGCCGCGCTGCTGCCCACCCCGCTGCCGCGCTTCCTGTTCCTCACGGGCAAGGGCGGTGTGGGCAAGACCTCTGTGGCCTGCGCCACGGCCTTGGCCTTGACCGATGCCGGACGCCGGGTGCTGCTGGTGAGCACCGACCCCGCGTCGAACCTGGACGAGATGCTGGGCCTGCGTTTGAGCGCCCACCCCCAGGCGGTGCCGGGCGCGCCGGGTTTGCAGGCGATGAACATCGACCCCGCTGCCTCGGCGGAGGCCTACCGGCACCGGGTGATTGCGCAGCTGCCGGCCGACGACTTGGCACAGCAGAGCCAAGTGCGCGAGCAGCTGTCGGGCGCGTGCACGACTGAGATCGCGGCGTTCGACGATTTCGTCGGCCTGCTGGCGGGCGATGCCGAGGGCTTCGACCACGTGGTGTTCGACACCGCCCCCACCGGCCACACGCTGCGCCTGCTGAGCCTGCCCAAGGCCTGGGCCGGCTTCTTGGCGGGCAACGACCGGGGGGCTTCGTGCCTCGGGCCGCACTCGGGGCTGAAGATGCAGGAGTCGCGCTTCCGCCAGGGCCTGCAGGCCCTGGCCGACCCGGCGCAAACCTTGATCGTCCTCGTCACCCGGCCCGACGCTGCTGCGCTGCGCGAGGCCGCGCGCACGCACGACGAGCTGCTGCAGCTGGGCTTGACGCGCCAGCACCTGGTGGTGAACGCGGTGTTCCGCGCCACGGTGGCCGACGACCCGGTGGCCCAGGCCTGGCAGGCCTTGGGCGAGCGCGCCCTGGCGCAGATGCCCGAGGGCTTGCGGGGCTTGAGCCAGGCGCAGCTGCCGCTGCGCGACTTCGACATGGTGGGCCTGCCCGCGCTGCGCGCCCTGCTGCAGCCGCCCGACGATGCACCGCTGCTGGGCGAGCCGTCGCCCCTGCCGCCCGAGGTGCAGAACCTCGCGGCCCTGGCCGACGCCTTGGCCGAGCAAGACCACGGCCTGGTGATGGTGATGGGCAAGGGCGGGGTGGGCAAGACCACCGTGGCCGCCGCGCTGGCCCTGGCGCTGGTGGCGCGCGGCAAGACGGTGCACCTGTCAACGACCGACCCGGCTGCGCACCTGACAGCCACGCTGGCGGGCGATGCGCCCGAGGGCCTGACCGTGAGCCGCATCGACCCCGCGGCCGAGACCGAGCGCTACATCGCTCAGGCGATGGCCGCGCGCGGGGCCGAGCTGGACGAGGCCGGCCGCGCCTTGCTGCTGGAGGACCTGCGCTCGCCCTGCACCGAGGAGGTGGCCGTGTTCCACGCCTTCTCGCGCACGGTGAACAGCGCGCGGCGCGGCTTCGTGGTGCTGGACACGGCGCCCACCGGCCACACCCTGCTGCTGATGGACGCCACCGGCGCGTACCACCGCCAGATGGCGCAGTCCCTGGCCGGCGCGGGCACGCACTTCGTGACGCCGCTCATGCACCTGCAAGACCCGGCCTACACGCGCATCCTGCTGGTGACCTTGCCCGAGACCACGCCGGTGAGCGAGGCCGCGGCCCTGCAAGACGACCTGCGCCGCGCGCGCATCGAGCCCTTCGCCTGGGTGGTGAACCGCAGCCTGGCTGCCGCCGGCCCGCGCGACCCGCTGCTGCGCGCCCGCGTGCGCGGCGAGCACGCGCAGTTCGCCCGCGTGCTGGACGGGCTGGCCCAGCGCTGCCACGTGCTCCCTTGGCAGGCCGAGCCCCCGGTGGGCGTGGCGGCGCTGCAAGCGCTGACGGCGCTGCCGGCGCCCGCGTCATCGACCTAAGGTAACTCTGAACAAGTCTCTTGCATCACAGCCGGGCGCAGCAGGCCCAGTGCTTTGTGCAGCCCGTCGCACGCCACCGCTCGGCCCCGGCAGGTGGAGGCTAGATTGCGGCGCGTGTTCCACCCCACCCCTGCCCCATGACCCGAAACGCCTTCGGCATTGCCCTGATGCTGGGCTTAACTGCGCCGGTGTACGCCATCGTGGGTCGCCACGATGTGGACGAGGCGCGTTACCTGGCCGAGCCGGCTGACTTTCCCCCATTGGCCACGTTCTACCGGGTGGGCGCGCACGGCACTTTGGTCCATCCGGAATGGGTGCTCACGGCCGCGCACACGGTGTTCTGCCTGGACAAGGGTCAACCCATCCGCGTGGGGCAGGAGACGGTGGCGGTTGAGGCGCGCTATAGCCATCACCAATATCGCCCAGACGGTGCGCACGACCTGGCCTTGATCAAGCTGGCGCGCCCGGTGCATTCGGTGCAGCCGGCCGCGCTCTACACGGCCTCGAACGAGGCGGGTCAGCTGGTTTGGTTCATCGGGGCAGGGGATAGCGGCAACGGCCTCAAGGGCCAAGCCAAGCGCAAGCCTGACGGCCAACTGCGCCGGGCCCAGAACCGCGTGCTGGCCGCACTGGACGGCGACCTCCTGTTCCGCTTTGACCAAGGTGCAAAGGCCGAAGCGCTGGAGGGCGTGTCGGGCAACGGCGACAGCGGCGGGCCGGCTTTTGTGCCGCAGGCCGGCGGTGGCCACCTGCTGCTGGGCGTCAGTTCGCGCACCGACAGTTGGTTCCATGCCGTGGGCGAGTACGGGGTCAAGGAGCGCTACACGAGGGTCTCGGCCTACCAGGATTGGCTGCGCACGGTGATGACCGGCAGCCCGACTGAACGTGCCGCCGTCAGCACCCCCCAATCCTTCTGGCCTGAGAACCTGAAAGGGCGGGACGTGCAGCAGGTCTGCCGATCGTTGCGGGTGGTGCCGGGCGGTGCGGACACGGCCCGCCCAACCCCAGCGCCCTCCTGAGCCTGAAGGCGGCCGCACGGTCACAAAACCTGGGCGTGAGCCCTCTAAGGAAGGACCCATCCACAGTTTGGAGCCTTCGATGTCCCTTGTCGTCTCAGCCCTCATCGCCGCTGTGTTGAGCGCCTCGGCCCCCGACGCCCCCACCCTCGAGCCCGACCCCGTGGTGGCGCTGGTCCGGGTGCCTCGCCCTTGGTACGCCCCTCGGGCGCTGGTGACTTGGCGCATGCGCGACACGCAAGCCCAGTACGCCGCCCTGCCGGGCTTGCGCTTCAAGGCCTACAGCTTCGAGCGCGAGAGCGGCGCTTTCGGGGGCGTGTACTGGTGGCGCGACCGTGCCTCCGCGCAGGCGTGGTTCAGCCCGGAGTGGCATGCCCGTGTGCAGCGCGAGCGCGGTGCCCGGGGCGATGTTCTGCTGCTCGGCGCGCCGTTGACGGTGGACGGGCCCGGCGGCGCGCCCGCGGCCGACCCCGACAGCCCGGCTGTGGTCACCCTGGTGCAAGCCCCGTGGCCCCAGGGCGCGTCGCGCGAGGCCTTGCTGGCGATGATGGCCCGCAGCCTGCCCGCGGACCGGCAGATTCCGGGGCTGCTGCGCAAGCATGTCGTGTTGGACGAGGCCAGCAGGACCGTGGGCAGCGTGGTCCTGTGGCAAGACGAGGCCAGCGCCCGCGCCTGGTTCCGCGACACTGAGGCCGAGTCGGCGCGCCCGTGGATGGGCGGCGCCCCCCGCGTCACGTGGTTCGACACGCCCATCTTGCTGCCCGGCCGCGACGCCGTCACCGCACCATGAAGATTGCCAACCCACCCCACGACTGGCTGGCCGCCGCCACAGCGGGCGATCTGGGTGCGCTCGACCGCGTGCTGGCGGCCGTGCAGCCCGGTGTGTTCAACCTGGCGCTGCGCCTGCTGGGCCACCGCGAAGACGCGCAGGACGCGACGCAGGAGATCTTGCTGCGCGTGACCACGCACCTGAGCAGCTTCCGCGGCGAGTCGGCCTTCAGCACCTGGGTGTTCCAGGTGGCCAAGCGCCACCTGCTGCAAGCGCGCACGCGGGCGGCCGAGTCGCCCACGGTCTCGTTCGAGGCCCTGGACGAGAAGCTGGCGGGCGGCCTGCAACTGGCGGCCACGCTGGGCGCGTCGCCGACCCTCACGCCCGAGGACAAGCTGGCCGCGCGTCAGTTGGCTCTGAGCTGCACGCAAGGCATGCTGATGGCCCTGGACCGCGAGGCCCGTTTCGTTTACCTGCTCGACTTGCTGTTCGCGCTCTCGGGCGAGGAGGGCGCGGCGGTGTGCGAGATCAGCCCCGCCGCTTACCGCCAGCGCCTATCGCGCGCCAAGCGCGCGGTGGAGGGCTTTGCCCAGCGCACCTGCGGCCGCGTGAACGCGCAAGCCGATTGCCGCTGCGAGCGCCAACTGCCCGCCCTGCGGTGGCTGGACGCGCGGGGCCAGCGGCCGCCGCCGCAGGTGGTGGCGCTGCATCCGACCGAGCACGCCGAGGCCGAGGCCTTGCTGGACGCACTGCAGCACGGCAGCGAGGCTGTGGCCCTGATGCGCAGCCACCCCGACTACCAATCGCCCGAAGCGCTGCGGGTCGGCATCCGTGCCGTGCTGCAGGCGGCGGTGCAGGGGGACGGTCGCCCGTCGTGATGCGAACCTGGAAGACCGCCTCACCCCACGGGCAGCAACGGCGGCCCCCGCTGCTGCGCCCGCCGAGTCAAGGCGGCGACAGCGCGCTGCCGGCCCCGGCCAGTTTCAGGCGCTGACGCATGACGCGGTAGAGGATCGGCGCGATGACGCAGATGCTGGCCTGGGCCTTGATGCGCTCGGGCAGGCCGTGGAAAACCGGTGCCATCTCGACCTCCGACCTCAGCACTGTGAAGCCGCACCGTGACCGGCGATGCACGATGAAACCGTCGGCATCGGATGGTCCGGTCATCCGGGAGGATGTTCAAGACCTTGATCGCAAGTTCAAGACTTTGTGGTCAGCGCCCGGCGCGTCAAGTGCCCGCGATTCGGGCCTTGTCAGCATGCCAAACAGCGTCGGCGTGCTGAGCAAGCGGTTCACCAACCAACGCCCGGCGCTGCCCAAGCCCGCGGTGCGGTGCGCGAGACAAAAGGACGCCGTGGGGCGTGGCAGTGCGACCCTCAGCGGCACCAGGCGTCCTTGTTGGAACTCAGGCTGGGCCAAGAACTGCGGCAAGAACCCAATGCCCAGTCCGGCCACTTGAGCGGCCAGCTTGTCACGCATGGTGCTCACGGTCAGCGTTTCTTGGCCGGGCAGCAGGCCAGCGGAGAGTGGCGGTCGGCCGCGGGCGCTGTCGGCCACGCAGATGGCGCGATGGGACCGCAGCCGGTCTTCACCGATCGGCGCATCCGCGCCAGCCAGGGAGGCCAAGGGGTGCGACGGTGCGACCGCAAACTCGAAGGCCAGGCGGCCCAGCTCGTGAATGGCAATGCCGCCGCCAGGTGGCACGCCCCCGGCACCCAGTCCCGCAACGACGATGTCCGCTCGCTCCGACAACAGGGCGTCCCAAGTGCCTCCCAGGGCGTCTTCGGCCAGGCTGAGGCGGGTGCCGCTGCCCAGGGCATCCCACTCGGCCACCAGCGGAAAGACCGCCTGCAGGCCGAACACGGTGTCGATCGACAGGCGCAAGTTCGCCTCCCAATCGGTCTTGCGCTGCCCCAGCCTGCGTTCGATGTCGTGCGCCATGCTGAGCAAGCGACGCCCATCGGCCAGCAGCTCTGCCCCGATGGGCGTCAGCCGAACGCGGCGGTGCGAGCGATCGAAGACTTCGATGCCAAGGGCACGCTCCAGTTGCGCCACGGTGTAGCTGACCGCCGAAGGCACTTTGTGCAGCTCGGCGGCGGCCTTGGTGAACGAAGCGTGGCGGGCCACGGCATCCAGCACGGCCATCGACTCGACGGAAATCGCCTTGTTCATGGGTTGATCAGTTTTTTTGACTCATAGCGTCAAAACAAAGCGCTTTCGGAGCCGGGGCAGTGGTCATATTCTGGGCGTGTTGCTGCCGACCCGCCAAGCCGGCGCCCCATTAACTGTCAACAATTTCGAACGAGAGAGCCGCCATGAACCCACGCCGAAACCTGCTCACTGCCCTTTCTGCGGGCCTGGGGCTGCTGGGGATGGGCGCCGCCACGGCCGCGACGCCGGCCGGCGGAGCCGCCCTGGCGGCCGCGGGTGCGGCCCGCGTGGTCACGCTGACGCACTTGAAGTCCAAGCCAGGCCGCCTGGCGCATTTGGAGCGGTTTGTTCGCGCGAACTGGTTTGCGATGGATGAAATCGCCGTCGCGCAAGGCCTGTTCGTGAGCTACGAGTGGCTGGATACCGGCAGCGACGAAGGGCCCTGGAACGCCATCGTCATGGTCACTTACGTTGACGAAAAGGGGTTCGAAGGCATCCAACAGCGCTGGGCGCCGATCCGGTCGGCGCATCAAGAGGTGCGTCCTGACGGCATGGGTCTGAAAGACCTCGGCCAAGTGCTGGAGACCCACAACCTGTTCGAACGCCAGCCGTTCTCGGTGAAGCGGGCCATTCCGCTTCGCCGCGGCTGAAGGGCATGGCACCCGTCCGCAACAAGCAACCCTTGAAAGACCGACATGACCCCCTTGCGCTACACGCTGCGACCACGCTTGCTGCTGCTGGCAGTTTCCGCTTCGCTGATGACCATGTCGGTCACCGACGTTGTTGCACAACCGCTGGCCGCCGCCGCCGTTGTTGCACCTGAAGAGGGGGCAGCGGTCCGAATTGCCGTAGAGGCCTACTTTCAGGCAGCAGACTCCGGAAGCGCTGACAAGGTCCGCAGCGTGTTTTGGCCGACAGGCCGCGTGGAGGGTGTGTCTCAGGGCCGTTTTCTCTCATGGAGCGCCGATGAGTTCGCGACGCGCCACTTTCGTGGTCAGCCCCGAACCGGAACCGACATGACGCGCACCATTGAATGGTCGGATGTATCGGGCACGGGCGCCGTTGTACGGGTGAAGGTCTCGGTGGGGCCAGCAGCGACGTACTGGGATTACTTCATCCTCCACAAGGTGGGCGGGCAATGGAAGATCGGCGTGAAGGCCTTTGCCAACCCTGAGGCGCTCGGTTGAACCGCTTTCGAGGCGAGCCGGCCTTCGGCAGGCAGGTGTTCCAGGTGTCCTTGCGCCACTTGCTGTGCGGGCGGAAGCGGGTAGCCGAGTCGCCGTCGGGGTCGTTCTGCGTGATGTAGCCCGCTACATTGCGCCGGTGACCGAGCTGCTCACGGCCGCCGCCGCCGACCCCCTGCTGCTGACCCTGCGCGTGGCCGCGCTGGCCACGGCCTTCGCCTTGCTGCTGGGCGTTGGCTTGGGCTGGGTGGTGGCGCGCACGACCCTTCCGGGGCGCACGCTGTTGGAGGCCCTGTGCATGCTGCCCCTGGTGCTGCCGCCCACGGTGCTGGGCTACGGCCTCTTGCTGCTGATGGGGCGCCAAGGCCCGGTGGGCGCGTGGTTGCGCGCGCACTTCGATTACTCGCTGATCTTCCATTGGCACGGCGCGGTGCTGGCCTCCACCCTGGTGGCGCTGCCCCTGGTGCTGAAAGCGGCCAGCACGGCGCTGGCGCAGGTGGACCCAGAGCTGGAAGCCGCGGCGCGCACCTTGCGGCAGTCGCGCTGGGGCGTGTTCCTGCGCGTGACCCTGCCCTTGGCTTGGCCCGGCATCCTGGCCGGCACGCTGCTGGCGTTTGCGCGGGCCATGGGCGAGTTCGGCGCTTCGCTGATGGTGGCCGGCTCCATCCCGGGCCAGACGCAAACCGCAGCCATGGCGATCTACGACGCCGTGCAGGCCGGCCGCGACGAGCTGGCCCTGGCGCTGTCGCTGGCGGTGTCCGTGCTGTCGGTGGCGGTGCTGCTGCTGTCCAACCGCCTGTTGAACAACCAACCCGTGAGGCGATGAGCATGGGCGTCCTGATGTATCGATGGGTCCTGGCCATGCTGCTGCTCGGCGCCAGCGCCTGGGCCCACGCGCAAACGCTGACTGTGTCGGCCGCCGCCAGCTTGGGCGACGCGATGAAGGCCATCGCCCCGCTGTTCGAGGCGCAGCACCCGGGCGTGACCCTGCGCTTCAACCTCGCGGCCTCGGGCGTACTGCTGCAGCAACTGGCCGCTGGCGCGCCGATCGACGTGCTGGTCACGGCCGACGAAGAAACCCTGGACCGCGCCGCGGCGCAGAAGCTGATCGACCCCGCCACGCGCCGCGTGCTCGCCACCAACGCGCTGGTGCTGGTGGCCCCGGCGGGGAGCAACCTGGCGGGCCTGGACGCCTTGACGGGGCCGGGCGTGAAGCGCATCGCCCTGGGCAAGCCGGGCTCGGTGCCCGCGGGCCGCTACGCGCAGCAGGCGCTGGAAGCGCGCGGGCAGTGGGCGGCGCTGCAAGGCAAGCTGGTGCCCGCCGACCACGTGCGCCAGGTGCTGGACTACGTGGCGCGCGGCGAGGTGGAGGCCGGCTTCGTGTACGCCACCGACGCCGCCAGCGCCGCGGGCAAGGTCCGCGTGGTCGCCACGGTGGGCGGGCACGCGCCCATCCGCTATCCCATGGCCGTGGCGAGCGATGCCGGACAGCCCGCGCTGGCCCGCGCCTTCGTGCAGTTCTTGGCCAGTCCCGCGGCACAGGCGGTGCTGCGGCAGCAAGGCTTCGGCGCGCCATGATCGACTTGGCCCTGCACACCACGCTGCGCGACGGCCCCCGGCGCTTCACGCTGGACCTGGCGCTTTGCAGCCAAGCGCGGGTGCTGGGCGTCTACGGCGCCTCGGGCGCGGGCAAGTCGCTGGCGCTGCAGGCCATCGCCGGCCTGGCCCCGTTGACTGAGGGCCGCGTGGTGGTCAACGGCCGCGTGTGGCTGGACACGGCGCAGCGCGTGAATCGGCCGGTGCCCGAGCGCCGCGTGGGCCTGCTGTTCCAGCATTACGCGCTGTTCCCGCACCTGAGCGTGCGCGCCAACGTGGCCTTTGGGTTGACACGCTGGTGGCAGCGCCTGAAGCCCGCCGACGCCGCGCGCGTGGACGCGCTGCTGGCGCGCTTTGGCCTGAGCGCGCTGGCCCACAGCCGGCCCGACCGCCTGTCGGGCGGCCAGCGCCAGCGCGTGGCCCTGGCCCGCGCCCTTGCCTGCGAGCCCGAGTTGCTGCTGCTGGACGAGCCCTTCGCCGCGCTGAACCCGCAGCTGCGCGTGCCCCTGCGCCGCGAACTGGCGCAGAGCTGCGCCGAATGGGGCGTGCCCGTGGTGCTGGTGACGCACGACGTGGACGACCTGCTGGACCTGGCCGACGAGGCGGTGCTGATCGACGAGGGCCGCGTGCTGAAGCACGTGAACTTGCGCGATGCCTCGCCCGACGCCCTGGCCGAGGCCGGCCTGCAGCCCGAGCCCGACACGCCTGAGCGCGCGCGCCGCCGCGCCTTGCTGGCATGAACGGCGGGTCGAACGGTCTGTTGAGCGGCGAGCTGCGCCTGGCCGGCCGGCTCGACGCGCGTTTCTTCGCGCTGCTGCAGGCGCTGGCCGACACGGGCTCCCTGCAGCGCGCCGCACGCGCCGCCGGCTACAGCTACAAGGGCGCCTGGCTGGTGCTGGAGCAAGCCGGCAACCTGGCCCACGGCCCGCTGGTGCAAGCGCGCCAGGGCGGACGCGGCGGCGGGGGCAGCGCGCTCACGCCGGCGGCGCACGCCCTGCTGCAGGCCTGGCAGGCGCTGACTCAACGCCACGCCACCTTCCTGCGCGAGCAGGCCGAGTGGCTGGCCGACCAACCCGAACTCGCCGCGCTGTTGCGGCGCACCGCCATGAAGACCACCGCCCGCAACCAGTTCGCCGGCCGCATCGAGGCCCTCACCCGCGGCCCCGCCATCGTGCAGGTGCGTTTGAGCCTGCCTGGCGGCCTGCCGCTGCGGGCCGCCCTCAACGCCGAAGCCGCCGAGGCCCTGGGTCTGGCCGAGGGGCAAGAGGCGCTGGCCATGGTGAAGGCCAGCGAGGTGGTGCTGGTGCAGGACTTCGGCGGCTACCGCCTGTCGGCCAGCAACCAGCTGGCGGGCACGGTGTCGCGCGTCACCAAAGGCGCCACCGGCTCGCTCGTGGGCTTGACCCTGCCCGGCGGCCTGACCTTGACTGCGAGCGTGACCAACGACGCCGTGGACGCGCTGGACCTGCGCGTGGGCCAGCCGGCCACGGCCTGCTTCAAGGCCTCGGTGGTGATGCTGGCGGTGGCGGGCTGAGGCCGGCCACCGCCAGGGAAGGCGCTGGATCAGGCGGCTTCGGTGGGCCTCGGGCGCATCATCGAGACGATGAGCGTGATCACCGTCAGCGGCAGCACAAAACTCAGCATGGCCTGGCTGAAGGCGGGCAAGGCGGCATGCTGTTGCGCGGCCAAGATCAGGTAGATCACGTAGGACCCGTAGTACCCGACGAACACCGCCCCTTCCCAGCGCGCGATGCGGCCTTTGAGAAACACCGGCAGGCAGGCGAAGGCGACGGCCAGCATCACCCAGATGTCGAAGTTCATCACGGCGCCCGTCATCGTCAGGCCGGTCTGGCCCGCCAGCACGCCCGACAAACCCAGGCAGCCCAGGATGTTGAAGGTGTTGCTGCCCACCACATTGCCCACGGCGATGTCGCGCTCGCCCTTGATGGCGGCCATGATCGAGGTGGCCACTTCCGGCATGGACGTGCCGGCCGCCACGATGGTCAGGCCGATGACCAGATCACTGACGCCCAGTTGCTTGGCGAAGGCCACCGAGGCCGTCACCAGCGCTTCGGAGCCCAGCACCAACCCAACCAGGCCGGCCACGATCAGGGCCAGTTGCACCGGCAGCTTGGCGTCCCAGGCGCCGACTTCGGCGGGCTTCAGCTCGTCGTCGTACTCCGTGGCGGCCGCCGCCGATTCGCGCCGCGACTGCACCACCAAGTAGGTGGTGTAAGCCAGCACCAGCCCCAGAAGCAGTGCGCCGTCCAGCAGGCTGATGCGTCCATCCAGGCCGAGCACCAGCAGCAGCACGCTGGCGCCGATCATGATGGGCACTTCCTGCCGAATGATCTGTTGGTGCACCAGCAGCGGAACGATCAATGCGCTCACCCCCAGGATGAACAGCACGTTGAAGATGTTGCTGCCCACCACGTTGCCGATGGCGATGTCGGTTTGCCCGTTCAGCACGGCGCCGGCCGACACGGCCATTTCTGGCGCGCTGGTGCCGAAGGCCACGATGGTGAGCCCCACCACCAGGGGCGAGATCCCCAGGGACAAGGCCATCTTGGAGGCGCCCCGCACCAGCAGGTCGGCGCCTACAACTAAGCCCACCAGGCCCGCGACAAACAGCAATACGTTGATCATGGAAGGGTCCTCTTGCAAACGGGGCGCATCCTAGGGGCAGCGGCGGGTTCAGGGTGGGTGGCCCATCCAGTGTCCTCAACTTGGCGCGGGCTGTGTTTGCTGGTGCCACCGCTGGGGCGGCCCAGGGCGGGCGGCTCGGCAGGTGCTCACACCTCGCCCAGGTAGTCCCGCTTGCCCAGCGGCACGCCGTTGTGGCGCAGCAGCGCGTAGGCGGTGGTGCTGTGGAAATGGAAGTTGGGCCAGGCCCAGCCCATCAGGTACTGGCTGCCCACGAAGTGCAGCTCGCGGCCGCCCGCCTTGAGGTGGATGGCCCGCGTCTCGCTGCCGTCGAGCTTGCTGGCGTCCAGGTGCTCGATGAAGTCGATGGTCTTCTGGATGCGGGCTTGCAGCTCGTCGAAGCTCGCCTCGGTGTCGGGAAAGCTGGGGATCTCGACGCCGGCCAGCCGCGCCACGGCGCCCTTCGCGGCGTCGGCCGCGATCTGCACCTGGCGGACGAGCGGGAACATGTCGGGGTAGAGGCGCGCTTGCAGCAGCACCTGCGGTTCCAGCCCTGCGCGGCGGCGTGCTCGGCGCCTTTCTTCAAGATGGCGGCCAGGTTGCGCAGGCCGTTGACGAAGCGGGGGCTGGTGGCTTGGACCATGGAGATGGACATGACGGGGCCTTTCGAAAGGGGACGCTCCATTCCAGCACGCCCGGCGATGCCCCGCCCCTGGCGCTTTCGCGGGCTCTGGGCGACAATGTACAAATCTCCTGTTTTGTACAAAACAACCCCATGCACACCCTGCCCCTGAGTGAGTTCCGCGCCAACGTGTCGGCCATGCTGGACCTGGTCGAGCAAGGCGAAACCGTGCGCATCCTGCGCCACGGCAAGCCGGTGGCCGAGCTGGTGCCCTTGAAGGCGGACGCGCCCCTGGCGGAAAAGAAGCTGCCCAGCTGGAAGCGGCCGTTCGAGCCCGTGATCAAGCTGGCGCCGGGGGCCAAGACCGGCGCGCAGCTGATCGTGGACGAGCGCGAATCGTCGCCCTGGTGATGGGTGACGGCTGCCATGCGTGTTCTTTTTGACAGCTCGGCGCTGTTCAAGCGCTACGTGGACGAGTCGGGTCGCGACGCCGTGCTCGCCGCCATGGACCAGACCGAAACCCTGCTGGCCGCCCCCCATTGCCGGGTGGAGTTGCACGGTGCGCTGGCCCGCTTGGGCCGCGAAGGGCAGCTCGACGTGGAAGCCCTGCGCCTGACGCGCGACGAGATCGACCTGAGCTTCGAGCAGGTGGAGGTGCTGCCGCTGACACCGGGGGTTGAGCGCGCCGCCATCCAGGCCTTGGCCACGGGGCCGGTGGGCGCCATGGACGCGCTGCACATCGGCGCTGCCGTCATCGGCCGGGCCGACCTGTTCATCACCGCCGACCGCCGCCAGGCCGAGGCCGCCGCCGCGTCCGGCCTGAAGACGCAACTCATCGAGGCTTGAAGTGATTTACCCCACCGAATTCGACGTCATCGTGGTCGGCGGCGGCCACGCCGGCACCGAGGCCGCGCTGGCCGCAGCCCGCATGGGCGCCGCCACCCTGCTGCTGACGCACAACATCGAGACCCTGGGCCAGATGAGCTGCAACCCGTCCATCGGCGGCATCGGCAAAGGGCACTTGGTCAAAGAGGTCGACGCCCTGGGCGGCGCCATGGCCCTGGCCACGGACGAAGGCGGCATCCAGTTCCGCATCCTCAATTCCAGCAAGGGCCCGGCCGTGCGCGCCACCCGTGCCCAGGCCGACCGCATCCTCTACAAGGCGGCCATCCGCCGCATGCTGGAGAACCAGCCGAACCTGACCCTGTTCCAGCAGGGCGTGGACGACCTGATGGTCGAAGGCGACCGGGTCGTCGGCGCCGTCACGCAAAGCGGCATTCGCTTTCGCGGCCGCGCCGTGGTGCTGACCGCCGGCACCTTCCTGGACGGGCGCATCCACATCGGCCTGCAGAACCACAGCGCCGGCCGCGCCGGCGACCCGCCGGCCGTGACCCTGTCGGCACGGCTGAAGGAGCTGAAGCTGCCGCAAGGCCGCCTGAAGACCGGCACCCCGCCGCGCATCGACGGCAAGAGCATCGACTTTGCCAAGCTGGAAGAACAACCGGGCGACGCCGACCCGGTGCCCGTGTTCAGCTTCATGGGCAGTGCCGCCATGCACCCCAAACAGCTGCCCTGCTGGATCACCCACACCAACGCCCGCACGCACGAGATCATCCGCAGCGGCTTCGACCGCAGCCCCATGTTCACCGGCGTGATCGAGGGCGTGGGCCCGCGCTACTGCCCGAGCATCGAAGACAAGATCAACCGCTTCGCCGGCAAGGACTCGCACCAGATCTTCCTGGAGCCCGAAGGCCTGACCACGCACGAGGTCTACCCCAACGGCATCAGCACCTCGCTGCCCTTCGACATCCAACTCGCCGCCGTGCGCTCCATGGTGGGCCTGGAGAACGCGCACATCCTGCGCCCGGGCTACGCCATCGAGTACGACTACTTCGACCCGCGCGAGCTCAAGTCCACCTTCGAGACCAAGTCCATCGCCGGCCTGTTCTTCGCCGGGCAGATCAACGGCACCACCGGCTACGAGGAGGCGGCGGCACAGGGCCTGTTCGCGGGCGCCAACGCGGCGCTGCAGGTGCTGGGTCGCGAGGCGTGGGTGCCCGAACGCCACCAGGCCTACCTGGGCGTGCTGGTGGACGACCTGATCACCAAGGGCGTGACCGAGCCCTACCGCATGTTCACCAGCCGCGCCGAGTTCCGGCTGCAGCTGCGCGAGGACAACGCCGACCTGCGCCTGACCGAAACCGGGCGCCGCTTGGGGCTGGTGGACGACGCCCGCTGGGACGCCTTCTGCCGCAAGCGCGACGCCCTGGCCCGGGAAGAAGAACGCTTCAAGGCCAGCTGGGTGAACCCCCGCAGCCTGCCGGCCGAGGAGGCCGAGCGCCTGATCGGCAAGGCCCTGGAGCGCGAGTACAACCTGGCCGACCTGCTGCGCCGCCCGGGCGTGAGCTTCGACGCGGTGGCCGAGGCCGGCCGCATCGGCAAGCCGGGCTTCGATGTTTCACGTGAAACCTTGCGCGCCGAGTTCGGTCCCGAACTGGCCGACGCCGTGATCGAGCAGTTGGAAATCCAGACCAAGTACGCCGGCTACATCGGCAAGCAGCAAGACGACGTGGCCCGCGCCTCGGCCTTCGAGCACCTGAAGCTGCCGGCCGAGCTGGACTACGCCCAGGTCACCGCCCTGTCCTTCGAAGCCCGCCAGAAGCTGGCCCAGCACCGGCCGGAGACGCTGGGGCAGGCGTCGCGGATCTCGGGGATCACGCCGGCGGCGATTTCGCTGTTGTTGATTCATTTGAGGAAGGGGCGGTTCAAGGGGTTTGCGGAAGAGGTGGCCGCGTGAAGCTCGGCTCGGTGCTGTTGGTGGTGGATATGCAACTCGGCGCCTTTGACGGGCGGCGCTGTGAACCCATGCCCGACGGTCCCGCCTTGATGGCGCGCTGCCGAGCGCTGGTGTCCGAGGCGCGCGCGCAGGGCCAACAGGTCATCTGGGTACAGCACGCGGGCGGAGCGGGTGGTGCCATGGATCGGGAGGGCCCAGGCTTTGCCATCGATCCGCGGCTCGAGCCTCAGCCTAATGAGCTCGTCTTGGTCAAAACACGCCCCAGCGCTTTCGATGGCACCGGGTTGGCTGTGCTGCTGAAGGGGGCCGAGCGCGTGCGTGTGGTGGGACTGCAAAGTGACGTTTGCATCGAGGCCACGGCCTTGGCAGGTCATGCGCTGGGCTTGCCCATGGCCGTGGTGGGCGACGGGCACCACACCTGGCCCACGGCTGGCTTCTCAGCCGAGGCCGTGCGGGATGCAGTGAATGGGCGATTGGCGGCGGCTGGTGTGAGGGTAGATTGAGCGTTCTCGTTGCAGCCCGCTGGGGCTTCACCTCTGCACCTGACCCCCTTTTGTCTTGCCAAAAGGGGGGAAAGCGCCTGCCAGTCCGCTTGCAAGCGGACTGTCCTTCGAGCGGGGTCGCAAGGTCCGCGGGGACCTTGCTCGCTCCGCTCTCAGCCCACGGCTCAAGCGCCCCCGGCTGCGTCAGGGGTTCCCTGCGGTGCTCGTTCCGGGGGGCTGCGGGATTGAACTCCCTGCGTTCGCTGCGCTCACTGCGGTCAGACAGCAAGCCCGGGTCAGTTCACGAAGCGCGCTGCGCGCGCGCCCCCCTGCACTGCGCTGCTCGGCGCCTTCGAACGGGGCAACAGCTGGAACAGCCGAATACAGAACAGCCCGGACCTCAACCTTTGGCGCCGTTTCCCGGCTGTTGGCTGCTGGGCTGTTCGCCCCGTTTGACGAGCCGAGCAGCACAGCCGAGTCCGGCGCGCGCGCAGCGCGCTTCAAGCACTGACGCCGCCCGACTGTCTGACCGCAGTGAGCGCAGCGAACGAAGGGAGTTTCGGGCGGGCCGGGCTTGGCGAGCAGCACAGGGAACCCCCGCCAACGGCGGGGGCGAAGGCTGCCGGGGCGGGCGCTTTTCCCCCCTTTTGGCAAGACAAAAGGGGGTCGGGTGCAGGGGTGAAGCCCCTGCGGGCTCTCGCCAGGTGCACCCCCCATGTTCCTGACCCAACTGCTGCTGCGCAACGCCTTCCGCCACCCCCTGCGCAGCCTGCTCACCCTGCTGGGCCTGGTGGTTGCCATCGCCGCGTTTGGCTTGCTGCGCACCGTCAACGAGGCTTGGTACACCGGCGTGCAGGCCAGTTCGGCCACGCGGCTCATCGCCCGCAACGCCACCAGCCTGACCTTCGTGCTGCCCATCAGCTACGCCCAACGCATCCGCGGCGTGGACGGCGTCAGCGCCGTGTCTTGGGCGAACTGGTTCGGGGGCGTCTACCAAACGGAGCGCAACTTCTTTCCGCAGTTCGGGGTCGACCCGGCCAGTTACCTCAAGCTGTACCCCGAGTACCTGCTGACCGACGACGAAAAGCTGGCGTTCATCAAGGACCGCCAGGGTGCCGTGGTGGGCCGCAAGCTGGCCAACCAGTACGGCTGGAAGCTGGGCGACACCGTGCCCTTGCGCGGCACGATTTACGGCGGCACCTGGAACTTCACCATCCGCGGCATCTGGGACGGCCGCGACGCCAAGACCGATGAAAACCAGATGCTGTTCCATTGGCAGCTGCTCAACGAATCGGTCAAGAGGCGCTTCCCCAAGCGCGGCGACGCGGTCGGCGTGTTCATCGTCGGCATCGACGACCCCTCCCAGGCCGCGGCCGTGGCGGGGCGCATCGACGCGATGTTCAAGAACTCCCTGGCCGAAAGCCTGACCGAGACCGAATCGGCCTTCCAGCTGAGCTTCGTGTCGATGAGCGAAGCCATCCTGGTGGCCATCGAGGCGGTGAGCTACATCGTCGTGCTCATCATCCTGGCGGTGATGGCCAACACCATGACCATGACGGCCCGCGAGCGCCTGGCCGAGTACGCCACGCTCAAGGCCTTGGGTTTTGGCCCTGGGTTCGTGGCCCGTTTGCTGCTGGGGGAGAGCCTGCTCATCGCGGCGTTGGGCGGGGCGCTGGGCATTGCCGTCAGCTTCCCCATCGCCGCGGCGTTCGGCTCGCTCGTGGGCAGCGTGCTGCCGGTGTTCGAGATCTCGGCCACGACGCTCGCCCTGCAGGCCGGGGCGGCACTGGCCGTGGGTTTCATCGCCGCCGCCTGGCCGGCTTGGCAGATGGGCCGCATCGACATCGTCAATGGCCTGCGCCACATCGCCTGATGAAGCAGCTGCCCTGGTCCTACATCGCACGCAACCTATGGGTGCGGCGCGTCACCACCGCACTCACGGCCTTGGGTCTGGCCTTGGTGGTTTACGTCTTCGCCACCGTGCTGATGATGAGCGAAGGCATCAAGGCCACGCTCGTGGCCACTGGCAACCCCGACAACCTGCTCGCCCTGCGCAAGGGCGCCGGGGCCGAGATCAACTCCGGCATCAGCCGGGAGCAAGCGGCCATCTTGGCCAGCGTGCCGGGCGTGGCCACCGCGGCCGATGGCCGGCTGCTGTTCAGCTACGAGCCCGTGGTGCTCAACAACCTGCCCAAGCGCGCCACCGGCAAACCCAGCAACGTCACCGTGCGCGGCACCTCGGACATCGGCCTGGCGCTGCGCCCGCAGGTGCGGCTCGTCGCGGGGCGCATGTTCCGCCCGGGCAGCAGCGAGCTCATCGCCGGCCAGGCCACAGCCCGCGGCTTCGCCGGTGCCGGCTTGGGCGAAACCGTGCGCTTTGCCGGCCGCGACTGGACGGTGGTGGGCGTGTTCGATGCCGGCAACAGCGGCTTTGACAGCGAGTTGTGGGGCGACAGCGAGCAAATGATGCAGGCCTTCCGTCGCCAGCAGGCCAGCAGCGTGGTGCTGCGCCTGAGCGACCCGGCGCAGGCCGATGCCTTCATTCGGCGCGCCGCCGCCGACCCTCGGCTGACCCTCGACCTGCAAGCCGAGCGTCAGTTCTACGAGGCCCAGAGCCAAGCCCTGGCCACCTTCATCCGTTACCTGGGTCTGGCGCTGTCCATCATCTTCAGCATCGGCGCCATCGTCGGCGCCATGATCACCATGTTCGCCGCCGTGGCCAGCCGCACCGGCGAGATCGCCACCCTGCGGGCCCTCGGTTTCCGGCGGCCCGCCGTGCTGTGGGCCTTCCTGGCCGAAAGCCTGCTGCTCAGCCTGGTGGGCGGGCTGCTCGGCTTGGGCGGCGCGGCGCTCATGCAGGGGGTCAACATCAGCACCACCAACTTCCAAACCTTCAGCGAGGTGGCCTTTCGCTTCGTGATGACCCCGCCAATCGTGACGCAAACCCTGCTGTTCGCCCTGCTCATGGGGCTGATCGGCGGATTCCTGCCCGCCTGGCGCGCCGCGCGGCTGAACATCGTCGACGGTTTGAGAGCCCAGTAACCTTCCACCCGCCAGGAGCCCCCCATGAAGCACACCCTCCGCACCACCCTCAGCGCCATCGCCCTCAGCCTGGGCTTGTTCGCCAGCGCCCACGCCAAGACCGAGTGCCCGCCCGTCCCCCAGGCGCCCACCCAGGAGCAACTGGCCGATGGCATGAAGAACGCCAAGGACCGTGGGGCCTTGTGGCGCATCAGCAAAGACGGACGCACCAGCTACCTCTTCGGCACCTTGCACGTGGGGCAGATGGCCTGGGCCTTTCCCGGTCCCAAGCTGATGCAGGCCCTGCGCGAAACCCAGGTGCTGGCCGTGGAGGTGGACATCACCGCCCCCACCACCCAGGCCGAAATGCAGACCGCGATGGCCCAGGCCGGCAAGGTGAGCCTCAGCGAGAAAGACCAGGCCCGGCTCGATGCGCAGGCCGATGCGGCTTGCATTCCTCGTACGGCGCTGGCCAGCATGCACCCGGTGATGCAGGCCGTCACCTACGTGGTGCTGTCCGGTCGCCACGACGGTCTGGATGCAGCCTACGGTCAAGAGCCCAACCTCATCGGTTTTGCGCGTGCCCAACAGCGTCCGGTGGTCTCGCTGGAGTCCATCGCTTCTCAAATGGCGGTCCTGCTGCCGCGGGAACCCGAAGCCGCGCGCAAGGGCTTTGACAGCGTGTTGACCGAGCTGGAAAAGGGCAAGAGCCGCGAGCAACTGCGTCGCATCAGCGACGCCTGGGTCCGTGGCGACCTGGACGCGGTGGGCAGCCTGGAAAAGCTGTGCCAATGCCAGCCCACCGACGATGAGCGTGCGTTTTCCCGCCGTTTGAACGACGATCGCAACCCCACCATCGCCCAACGCATCGCCGAGGAACACGCCAAAGGCAAGCCGGTGCTGGCGGCGGTGGGCCTGCTTCACATGACCGGTCCGAAGGCGGTGGATCGCCTGCTGGCCGAACAAGGCTTCGAGGTGCAACGTGTGGCGTATTGATTGGTGCGTGGCGGTGCTGGCCGGGGCCTTCCTGGCTCCGGCGGCTTGGGCCGATGGCTCGGTCGACAAACTGGCCCGCCAAGAGGCGGCTCAACGGCAGGCCTTGGAGGCGGCCATCGGCACGCCGCGCTGCTCGGCCGACTCGGCCTGCTGGGCCGTGCCGGTGGGCGCCCGCCCGTGTGGCGGCGCCGAGGCCTACCTGCCGGCTTCGCGCGAGACGTCGGCTGCAACCAAGGTCCAAGCGCTGGCCAAGGCCCACGCCGCCACCCGCAAGGCACAAAACGCACAGGGCGGCCGCATGGGCATCTGCATGGTGTTGCCAGAGCCGGCGGTGCGCTGTGCCCCCAGCACGCAGCGCTGCGAGTTGGTCGACACCGAGGCGGGCGCCGCGAACGCACGCTGAGGCCGATGAAGCAGACAAGGCGCCGAAGCGGCGCCTTGTTGGCGGTTGGGCGGTTGGGCGGTGCGGCTCAGCGGCGCTGGCGACGCCGGGCCGCAAAGCCCAGGGCCGCCAAGCCCAGGCCCAGCAGCGCCACGGTGCCGGGCTCGGACACCTGACCGGTGATGCGAAAGCCAAAGGGCGCGCTGGTCACGGTGTTTTCTTCGGTGCTGAACCCGATGCACCCTGGTCCCATGCCATCCTCAGCGCAAGCCGCTGACGGCAGGGTTTGGAAGGTGCCCACGTCCAGCGGGAACACCGTGATGGTGTAGAGGTAATCGTTCAACAAAAAGCTCTCGCCGTTGGCGACCTGCTCGGGGTTGGCCAACACGAACAGATCGCGGCAGGGCTGAGCGCTCGCCACCGAGCAGGTGCCGGGCTGGTTCGCCGTTTCCACGAACTTGGTGTGGATGTTCTGCACCCGGTTCGAGCCCGGCAGGGCTTCGGGCAGCACGGGCACCAAGAACAGCGAGGCTTGCAGCGTGGCGTGGGTGAAGGCGCCGTAGTAGTCAAAGATGGGGCGGTTCTCGTGCGTCACGGTCACGCCGGCGGCGGGGCCGGCGTTGGTGTTGACCGTGCCCGCCGGTGGCTCGCTGACGACCAGCTTCGACTGGCCCATGCCCGAACTGGTGCCCCAGGCCAGGGTTTGTGACCCCGCCCCGGTCACCGCGGCCGGGCCCGAGCCGGCGGCGGCCGACCACTGGGCGTTCAGCGTGTACGACCACTGGGTCACCAGTGCGGCCGAGGCCGAGGTGCTCAGTGCCAGGGCGGCGCCAGCGGCTGCGCTCAACTTCAGGACCTTGTTCATCGGGAACCTCCTGGTGTCGGTGGACTGTGCTGAGGGCTCAGCAAAGGCCATGCCAAACGAGGAGGCGACCGAAAGGTTCCTTCAGCATCAATGGTTTAGGTGAACGTGGCCAGCGGTTCGCTCGAAACGCCGAAGCATCCGTGTCAACCCTGGCGACACCCCTAACTTTTAGAACGGGATGTCGTCGTCCATGTCGTCGAAGCTGCTCGCCAGCTTGGGGGCCGGCGCGGGCTGCGGGGCTGCTGGCGCGCGGGCCTGGCGCATGGACAAACCCAAGGCCGTGACCGCTGCAGCGCACAAGCTGGCGCGGCTGATCTACGCGATGTTGACTCGAGGCCAGCCGTACACCGATCAGGGGCAGGTGTACTCGGGGGAGCGATACCGCGAGCGCGTGGTGGCCGACCTGACCCGGCGGGCGCAGCAGTTGGGGCTGCAACGGGTGCCCTTGGCGGGGGCGTCGCCACCAACAGTAACGGCCTGAGCGAGGCTCAGGCCGTTACCAATCAGGGCAATGAAATCAGCTACTTGGAGGGAGTTTCTTGAGAGGCGTCTGCATTCAGATGAGCGATACGTGGAGTCCGAACGGGCACGACACCCTGCAGGACACCAATGTAGCGTGCGGGTTGTTTCTCATGGAAGTCGAGTGCTGACACGAACTCGCGTCCACAACTCGGACACCCTGTCAGGGTGAAGTACGACTGCCGGCCGTTCGGCATGTAGGCGTATGGCAGCTCACGCGGCCCTTCGATAGTGAATCTGAAGTCAAACGACACTGCGATGAGACGCTGCGTCTCCCGACCGAGGCTGCGATACCAAGATGTACCAGCCGAGATGGCACTAGGTGCATTGCGCCGAATAACTTGCCCGCAATCGCAGGAAAGCGCAAATGCCGCGCTCTCCTCGTTCATGCCGTCATGGAAGGGCGTCCGAGTGGCAGAGTAT
>NZ_JAPZSY010000014.1 GCF_027532025.1 Inhella sp.
CTCAAACTTGTCGATGCCGTCGACCTTGAGCGTGCGCGGTTGGAACGAGCCCACGCCGCCGGCGATGAAGATGGTCTTGGTCAGGAACTGCGTGCCCTTGCTGGTGGCGACGAAGAAGCGGCCGTCGTCTTGCTTCTCGACGGTGGTGACTTCCTGGCCCAGGTGGAAGGTCGCGCCGAAGGGCTCGATCTGCTTGAGCAGGTTGTCGGTCAGCTCTTTGCCGGTGACCACCGGCAGTGCCGGGATGTCGTAAATCGGCTTGTCGGGGTACAGCTCGATGCACTGGCCACCGGGGTAGGCCAGGCTGTCGATGATGTGGGCCTTGATCTCGAGCAGGCCGAGCTCAAAGACCTGGAACAGGCCCACGGGGCCGGCGCCAACGATGACGGCGTCGGTCTCGATGACGCCTGCGGGGGTTTGGTTCTGGGTCATTTACTTGATCAGCTCGGGCAGCTTGCCCGTCTTGTCTTTCCAGTCGTCGGCGTCGGGCAGCGGGGCCTTGCGCTTGGTGATCGAGGGCCACTTCTTGGCCAGGTCGGCGTTCAGCTTGATCATGTGCTGCTGATCACCGGGCACGTCCTCTTCCGGCACGATGGCGTTGACCGGGCACTCGGGGATGCAGACCGCGCAGTCGATGCACTCGTCCGGGTCGATGGTCAGGAAGTTCGGGCCTTCGCGGAAGCAATCGACAGGGCAGACGTCGACGCAATCGGTGTACTTGCAGCGGATGCAGGCTTCGGTAACGACGTGGGTCATGGTGGCAAGGCTCGCGCGAGGGTTGACGCCGGAAAAGGCAAAGCGCGCGATTTTAGGTGGGGGCGGGGGTTTTCCTGGGGAGGGGTTGGGAAGCCGCAGCCGGCGTGTACCGGCTTTGCCACAACGGCGCCGACTTCTTGGGCGCCCACGCCCACGGTGACGACGGTCGGCCGACCGGCGTGCAGTGCTTGGGCATCGGCCAAATCGGCCAGTGCATGGCTGCTGTGCAGGGCATCGGCACAGCCAGCGCGGCTCACCACCAGGGCGGGGGTTTCGGCGGGCCAGCCGGCTGCCAGCAGACGGCGGCGCAGGGCGGGCAGTTGGCGGCCGGCCATGTAGAAGACCTCGGTGTCGGCAGTCTTACCGGCATGCAGGTCGCCCTCGCGGGTCATGGCCGTGGTCAGGGCCACGGTGCGGCCGCTGCCACGGCGTGTCAGAGGGCGTTGGGTTTCGGCCGCGGCAGCCGAGGCGGCGGTCACGCCCGGCACCACCTCGCTGGCGATGCCGGCCTGCGCCAGCGCTTCGAGTTCTTCTTCGAGACGTCCGAACACCGAAGCGTCGCCACCCTTGAGGCGCACCACCAAGCCGGTGGCGGTTTGGGCGTACTGCACCAGCAGGGCGTTGATGTCACTTTGCTTGGCGGCGTGGTCGAAGCCGCGCTTGCCCACGTCCACCCAGGTGGCCTGGGGGGCGAAGGCCCGCAGGGCCGGGTCGGTCAGCGCGTCAAACAGCACGACCGCGGCTTGGCTCAGGCGTTGCACGCCACGCAGGGTGATGAGGTCGGCGGCGCCGGGACCGGCGCTGACGAAGCTGACCCGCACGCTCACCACGCGTCGTCCTCGGCCGGGGCGGGGATGGCGTCGACCAGCAACGCACCGCTGGTGCGGTGGCTGGCCGGGTCGACCACGATCAGCGCGCCGCCCACGCGGTTGTCGGCGAAGGGCTCCACGGGCAGGGCGTGCTGCACCTCCATCTGCACGCGGCCGATGGCGTTCACGGGCAGTTCGTGCGCGTCCTGCGGCTGCAGGGTGTGGATGTCGAGCACCGAGTCGATGCTGCTGATGCGGGCCTGCACCCAGCGGTTGCCGTGGCGCACCCAGTACTTGCGGCCGGGCTTGGCGGGTTCCGTGTCCAGCCAGGCCAAGGTGGCCGGGAAGTGCGTGCGGGAGTCGGCCGTCTCGGGGGTGACGATCCAGTCACCGCGGCTCACGTCCAGCTGGCGGTCGAGGATCAGGCCGGCCGACTCGCCAGCCTTGGCGTCGCCGACCTCGTCGCCGGCACGGCGCAAGGCGGCCACGATGGCGCGTTGGCGGCTGGGCAACACCTCGATTTCGTCGCCCACCTTCACGCCGCCGTGGGCGATGCGGCCCCACAACACGCGCGGCTGGAAGCCGGCGCCTTCGGTCTGGTAAGCGTCCTTCTGCACGAACTGCACGGGCAGGCTCAAGGGGGCGTCGGTGCGCTCTTGCGTGGTGGGCAGGCCTTCCAGCACCTGCAGCAGCGAGGGGCCGTCCCACCAGGGGGCGTCGAGCGGCTGGGTGACGTTGTCGCCGCGCAGCGCGCTCACCGGCACGGTGGCGGCCACGTTCAGGCCGGCCGCCTGGGCGAAGGCCTCCAGAGCGGCCTTGACCTTGGCGAAGCCGGGACCCGGCTCGGCCAGCGCGTCGATCTTGTTCACGGCGAACACGATGCTGGGCACGCGCAGCAGCTGCGCCAGCAGGCTGTGGCGGCGGGTTTGCGGCAGCAGGGCCACCTCGGGCTGGCTCAGGTCGAGCTTGGTCACGTCCACCAGCACCACGGCGGCGTCACTGCCCGCGGCGGCCGTCACCATGTTGCGCGTGTACTGCTCGTGGCCGGGGGCGTCGGCAATGATGAACTTGCGCGTTTTGGTGGCGAAGTAGCGGTAGGCCACGTCGATGGTGATGCCTTGCTCGCGCTCGGCCTCGAGACCGTCGGTCAGCAGGCTCAGGTCCAGGGGCTTGCCGACGGCGCGGCGGGCCAGCACGTCGAGTTGGTCGGCCAGGATGGCCTGGCTGTCGAACAGCAGCCGGCCGATGAGGGTGCTTTTGCCGTCGTCGACGGAGCCAGCGGTGAGGAAGCGAAGGGCTTGCATGGGTGGGATGGGTCTCGGTGCCCGTTCGCCCTGAGGTATCGAAGGGCCGCGGGGTGAGCGCGGGGGCTTCGATACCTCAGCCCGAACGGTGGTGGGAAGGCGGCCGGGAAGGCGTTAGAAATAACCCTCTTTCTTGCGCTTTTCCATCGAGGCTTCGCTGGTGCGGTCGTCCATGCGCGTGGCCCCGCGCTCGCTGACGGTCACGGTCAGCGTTTCGGCCACCACCTCGGTGGCGTTGCGGGCCGGGCTTTCCACGGGGCAGGTGCAGGTCATGTCGCCCACGGTGCGGAAGCGCACCTCCACCGTCTCCACCGTTTCACCGTCTTGCGGCGGCGTCACCTCGGTCAGCGGCACCAGCAGGCCCTTGCGCCGCATCACTTGGCGCTGGTGCGCGTAGTACATGGGCGGCAGCGGGATGCTTTCACGGGCGATGTACAGCCACACGTCCAGCTCGGTCCAGTTGCTGATGGGGAAGCAGCGGAAGTGCTCGCCCGGGCGGATGCGGGTGTTGAACAGGGTCCACAGTTCGGGGCGCTGCTCCTTGGGCTGCCATTGGCCGAAGCTGTCGCGGTGGCTGAAGATGCGTTCCTTGGCGCGGGCCTTCTCTTCGTCGCGGCGGGCGCCGCCGATGAGGGCGTCGAACTTGTGCTCTTCGATGGTCTCCAGCAGCGTCACCGTCTGGTGGCCGTTGCGGCTTTCCAGCGGGTGGGCCAGGCGGATGGTGCCCTTGGCCATGCTGTCTTCCAGGTGGCCGACCACCAGGCGCTCTTGCATGGTGGCCACGCGCTCGTCGCGGAAGGCGATGACCTCGGGGAAGTTGTGACCCGTGTCGATGTGCACCAGCGGGAAGGGCAGCTGCCCGCGGAAGCCGCTGGGGTGGCTGGCGTCCTTCAGCTTGAAGGCCTTCTCGGCGAGGCGCAGGACGACGCAGCTGTCCTTGCCGCCGCTGAACAGCAGGGCGGGGCGCTCGAAGCTGGCGGCCACCTCGCGCAAGATGAAGATGGCTTCTTCTTCCAGCGCATCGAGGTGCGCGTGGTCGACGTCGGGAATGAGGTTTTCAGGCTTCACAGCAGCATTCATGATTTCGCGTGCAGACCGCACTCTTTCGTGGAGTCTTCCCACCACCAACGCCCAGCGCGGAAGTCCTCGCCCACGGCAATGGCGCGGGTGCAAGGCGCGCAGCCGATGCTGGGCATGAACTGGTCGTGCAGCGGGTTGGTGGGCACGGCAAATCGCTCGACGTAGGCCCAGACTTCGGCCCAGGTCCAGTCGGCGATGGGGCTGATTTTCCGGCGGCTCATGTTGGGCGTCATGCCGTCGTCCTCGTCAAACGCCACCTCGGCGCGGGCGCCCGATTGCTCGCGGCGCAGGCCGGTGATCCAGGCGCTGCGGCCGGCCAACATGCGGCCCAGGGGCTCGAGCTTGCGCACGCCGCAGCAGGCCTTGCGCAGCTCGATGGACTTGAACATGGCGTCCTCGCCCTCGCGCTTCACAAAGGCAATGACTTGCTCTTGTTGGGGCTGGAACACGGTCACGTCCCGCCCGTACTGGGCCTGGATGCGCGGCAACAGGCCCAGGGTTTCCGGGTGCAGCTTGCCGGTGTCCAGCGTGGCGATGTCGATGGGCAGCTGGTGGCGGGCGATCAGGTCGGTGACGACCATGTCTTCCACGCCCAGGCTGCTGCTTTGCACCAGACCCTGGCCGTGGGCGATGCTGGCCTCGCGCAGGCGCTGCACGGCGGCCTCGATCTTGGCGTCCAGCGCCGGGCTCCAGCGCGCGTACAACGCGATGGCATTGCCCGCGGTCGCGGAGGCCGGGGCGGCCCAAGGCAGGGCGCTGCTGCTCATCGGGCGAACACCGGCGCTGTGGCGTGCACGTCGCCTTGGTAGAAGCCTTGCGGGAAGAAGGCCAGCGCGCGCTCGGCCGCGGCTTGGCTTTGGTCGCCGCGCAGTTGCACCTCGCTGAAACCGGTGCGGTGCAGCAGCTGCATCATGTCCACCAGCACCTGGCCGCTGGCGCGGATGGCGCCGGCAAAGCGGTAGCGGGCGCGAAGCAATCGAGCCTGGCTGTAGGCGCGGCCGTCGGTCCACTTGGGGAAGTCCAGCACCACCAGGGCGATGCGGTCCAGGTCGGGGGCCAGCTGCGCGATGTCGGCGTCGTTGGGGAACTCGATGGCCACGGGCAGGTCCGCCGGCCAGTGGCTGCGCACGGCGTGCCATTGCTCCAGGCTCAGCAGGCGATTCGGCGCGGGATCGGGGTCGGGCTTGGGGCCGTCTTCGCCCACCGCGTGCTGCCAAAGGTCGTGGTGCAGGTCGATGTACTTCATGGCAATTCCGATCACGCTCGCGCGGTGGCCACGCGCACGGCGTTGGCGGCGGCCTTGAAGGGGTCCAGGCCGAGGCGTTTGACGGCGTCGACGAAGCGCTCGCCACTCAGGCGCTGGGCCTTGTAGGTGTCGAGCACGGCCTCGATGGCGTCGGCGATCTCGTCGGCCGCGAAGCTCGGGCCGATGACCTTGCCGGCCACGGCCGGGCCGCTCAGGGTGGAGCCGTCGCTGCCGCCCAGGGTCAGCTGGTACCACTCGGTGCCGTCCTTGTCGACGCCCAGCACGCCGATGTGGCCGCTGTGGTGGTGGCCGCAGGAATTGATGCAGCCGCTGATGTGCAGGTCGATGTCGCCCAGGTCTTCCAGCTCGTCGAGGTCTTGGTAGCGCTCGGCGATGTCGGCGGCGATGGGCAGCGAGCGGGCGTTGGCCAGCGCGCAGTAGTCGCCCCCGGGGCAGGCGATCTGGTCGGTCAGGCGGCCGGCGTTGGGCGTGGCGAAGCCGGCGGCGCGCGCGGCCTGGAACAGCTCCGGCAGGTCGGCCTCTTTCACCCAGGGCAGCACGAGGTTTTGGCGGTGGCTCACGCGCAGCTCGCCGTGGCTGAAGCGGTCGGCCAGCGCGGCGGCGGTGTCCATCACGTCGGCCGTGGTGTCGCCCGGTGGGATGCCCACGCGCTTGAGGCTCAGGGTCACGGCGCGGTGGCCGCTGACGCGGTGGCCGTGCACGTTGCGCTGCAGCCAGCGCTGGTAGGCGGGCTCGGCGTTCAGTGCGGCCACGTCGATGGCGGGCGCGGCTTGCAGCCCTTCCGGGTCGACAAAGCCGGCCTTCACGCGGGCCAGTTCGGCCTCGGGGATCAGGTGCTCGTGGCCACCGGCGTCATCCGCCAAGATGGCGGCGAACTCGGCGTTCACGGCGTCGACAAACTTTTGCCCTTCGGCCTTCACCAAGATCTTGATGCGGGCCTTGTAGAGGTTGTCGCGGCGGCCGGCCAGGTTGTAGACGCGGACGATGGCTTCGATGAAGACCAGGATCTGCTGCCAGGGCACGAAGGCGTTGATCTCGGTGGCAATGATGGGCGTGCGCCCCATGCCGCCGCCCACGAAGACCTGGAAGCCCACCTCGCCGGCGGCGTTCTTCTTCAGCTGCAAGCCGATGTCGTGCCACAGGATGGCAGCGCGGTCTTCGGCGGCGCCGCTCACGGCGATCTTGAACTTGCGCGGCAGGTGGGCGAACTCGGGGTGGAGCGTGGACCACTGGCGCAGGATTTCGCAATACGGCCGCGCGTCCTCGATCTCGTCGGGCGCGATGCCCACGAACGCGTCGCTGGTGATGTTGCGGATGCAGTTGCCGCTGGTCTGGATGCCGTGCATGTCCACGGCGGCCAGCAGGTCCATCACGTCGGCGCTCTTGTCCAGCGGGATCCAGTTGTACTGCAGGTTTTGGCGCGTGGTGAAGTGGCCGTAGCCGCCCTGACCGGCGAAGGGGCCGCTGCTCACCACGTCGTACTCGCGGGCGATCTTGGCCAGTTGGCGCAGCTGGCGGCTGCTCAGCTCGCCGTAGGGAATGGCCACGCGCAGCATGGGTGCGTGGCGCTGCACGTACCAGCCGTTTTGCAGGCGCAGCGGGCGGAAGTCGTCGGTGCTCAGCTCGCCGCGCAGGTGGCGCTCGAGCTGGTCGCGGTACTGTGCGGCACGTTGGTGGACGAACTGACGGTCGAAGTCGGTGTAACGGTACATAAGCTTCAGGCCAGGGCCTTCCAGAGGTTGAAGGCGCTGATCAACACGATGACGGTGCCCACCAACGCCAACAGGGCCTTGGTGTGCAGCTTGCTAGTAAGTAGGGCGGCAAAAGGGGCAGCGAACAGGCCGCCGACCACCAGGCCGGCCACCGTCGTCCAGGGGCTTTCGCCCACGAGCACGGCGAACACGCCGGCGCTGATGAAGGTCAGGAAGAACTCGGCCAGGTTCACCGAGCCGATGGTCATACGCGGGTCGTTGCCGGTACCCACCAAGGTGGTGGTCACCACCGGGCCCCAGCCGCCACCGCCGACCGCGTCGACAAAGCCGCCGAACAGACCCAGCTTGGCCACGTGCTTGGGCTCCTCGCGGCGCGGCTTGATCTTGCGAAAGATCTTGCTGATGACATAGAGCCCCATCAGCATCAGGTAGCCGGCGATGAAGGGCTTGATCAGGTTGCCATCCACGCTGGACACCACCCAGGCGCCCGCGGCCGCACCGATCATCCCGGGCACCAACAGGCGCAAGAACAGGCGCTTGTTCACGTTGCCCAGCTTGATGTGCGAGATGCCCGACACACCGGTGGTGAACACCTCGGCAATGTGCACCGAAGCACTGGCCACCGCCGGGCTGGTGCCCGTGGCCAGCAGGAAGCTGGTGCTGGTGATGCCGTAGGCCATGCCCAGCGCCCCGTCGACCGTCTGGGCCAACAGGCCCACGGCGGCGGCCAACCAAAACTCGCGGCTTTGCAGGGCTTGAACGATCAGCTCGAAGCCGCTGTGCCCCGCACCGGGTTGGGTGAACAGTCGTGTCGCCAAGGCGATGGTCAGCGCCATCAGCAGGAACACCACCGACCACATGGCAAAGCGCAGCACAGGGTGGTGCGGGTCGTGGGCGTGGGTCACCGCGTTTTCCAGGGGCGGCAGGCCCAGGGCCGCGTGTTCGGCGTTCACCGGGTTGTCGCTGAGGTCGAGGTCGCGGATTTTCATGGCGGGCGCGACTCTACGAGGCGGTAGTTATTCCAGCAACGAAGTATTCGTTCTCTTTATATTCAGATGCGGAATATGGCTTCAGCGACCCGGCTCTCGCCATGTCGCCGCCCCCAGCAGCACCACCCGCAACTGCCTCACGAAGGTTTCCGTCATTTCGGCCTCCAGCAAGGGTTGCTGGGGGGGCAGGTCCAGCATCTCGGGCGCGGCGGCCAGCATCGTGGTGACCACCAAGCCGCACACCATCTGCAGGCTGGGCGTGGGCATGTCGGGGTAGGCGCCCAGGTGGCGGAAGTCCTGCGCCATTTCGTGGGTGAAGTGCACCACCTCGTTGCGGATGGCCAGGCGCAGCAGACGGCTGCCGCCCGCGCGCTCGCTCGAGATGAAGCGGAACATCGGTCGGTTGGCCTTCACATAGTCGTGGTAGACCTGCACCGATCGCCGCACCACCGAGCCTTGTGCGGTGCCCATGGTTCGTGCCTCGCGCAGCAGGCGCCTCAGGGTGATCCCCACCTCCTCCACCAGGGCCAGGCCCAGCTCGTCGGTGTTGCGGAAGTGCCGGTAGAAGGCGTTGGGCGCCACGCCGGCCTCGCGCACGATCTCGCGCAGCGCCAAGCTGGTGAAGCTGCGTCCTTCGTCGATCAGCGTCAGCGCTGCTTGCATCAGCGCCTGGCGTGTCAGGTCCTTGCGCTCGGCGCGCGACAGGCTGTCCTTGCGAGAGCTGGTGTCGGTCATGCCGACATTTTGCCTGCGGCAGGTTGACGGTTGTCGTTTTGGTTTGACGACCGTTCTTGGATGCCGTCCTCTAAAGAGAAGGATTGCCGCGCCATTTCGGTGGACAAATGTACACAATGCGGACGTCGCCCACTTTGGCGGCGCCCCAAAGGTTTCTCATGTCCAGCCTTGCCGCCTCCCACCCCACCTCGGCCGAGCGAATCGCCCGGCCCCTGGTGCGCCTGCTCCGTCACCCCCTGGTGGACAACGTGGTTCGGCTCAGCACCGTGGAGGACGTGATGCAACACGTGCGCCCCACAGCCTCGCTCACCGAAGTGCGGGCCCGCGTGCTGGCCGTGCGCGACGAAACCCCCGACACCCGCACCTGGCTGCTGCAACCCAACGCCCTGTGGCGCGGCCATCAAGCGGGCCAGCATGTGACCGTGCGCACCGTGCGCGACGGCCGGCGCGTGCAGCGCCCCTACAGCCTGTCGTCCGCCCCGGGTGATGGGCCCCTGGCCATCACCGTTAAGCGCCAGCCCGGCGGCTTGGTGTCCAACCACCTGCACGACACCCTGCGCGTGGGCGACGTCGTCGCCCTGGGTGCGGCCGAGGGCGACTTCGTGCTGCCCGCCGTGCTGCCCACGCGTCTCACCTTGCTCAGCGCGGGCAGTGGCATCACCCCCGTCATGGCCTTGCTGCGCGAGCTGCGCCGGCGCGGGCACGACGGCGCCATTGCCTTCGTGCACGTGTGCCGCACCCCGCAAGACCTGATCTTTGGCGATGAGCTGCGCGCGTTGGCTGCCCGCTGCCCCGAGCTGCCGGGTCTGCGCGTGCACCTGCACGTCAGCGCCAGCACCGGCCGCTGGACGCCGGCCGACTTGGCTCGCGCCGTGCCCGATTGGGCTGGTCGCGCCACCTGGCTGTGCGGCCCTTCTGCGTTCATGGACGCCGTCAGCGCGCATTGGGCCACTCACGGTGCGCGCGCTCCGCTGCATCGCGAACGCTTCACCCCTGCCTGGACGCCGCCCCAGCCGCTGGACATGCCCGTGGCCGTGCAAGCCGCCCGCAGCGGCCGTGCTTTTGCCAGCACCGGCGCCTCCTCCCTGTTGCTGCAGGCCGAGCAAGCGGGCCTCGCGCCCCAGCACGGCTGCCGCATCGGCATCTGCCGCTCTTGCCAGTGCGTCAAGCGCAGCGGCACGGTGCAAAACCTGCAAACCGGCGCGCTCAGCAGCGAGCCGAACGAACTCATCCGCCTGTGCGTGAGCGCTGCGCGTTCTGACCTGACTCTAGACCTGTGAAGGAAGCGCCATGAGCTTCGCCGCCCCCACCCACCTCACCCGCGAACAAGTCGCGCAGTTCCAAACCGAGGTCGACGCCATCCGCGAGCGCGTGATGAACGACCTCGGTCAGGCCGATGTCGACCACCTGCGTCGCATCATTTGGCGCTGCCGCGCCAGCGAAGCGGCGGGCCGCGCGCTGCTGCACTTCGGCGTGGGGCCGCTCAGCTGGCTGGGCGGCGTGCTGGCCTTGGCCCACGCCAAGATCCTGGACAACATGGAGATCGGCCACAACGTCATGCACGGCCAGTACGACTGGACGGGCGACCCGGCGCTGAACTCCCAAACTTACGAGTGGGACATCGCCTGCGACGGCGACAGCTGGCGCCACTCGCACAACGTGGTGCACCACACGTACACCAACATCCTGGGCAAGGACCGCGACCTCGGCTACTCCCTGCTGCGCATGACACCCGAGCAGCGCTGGAAGCCGCGCCACTGGCTGCAGCCCATCGCCAACGCCATGCTCGCCATGGGCTTCCAGTACGGCGTGGGCTCGCACGACCTGGAGCTGGGCCGCTACAAGCACGGCGCCCTGCCCAAACCCGTGTTCATGGACCGCTGGAAGCGTTTCCGCCGCAAGGTCGGCCTGCAATGGGCCAAGGACTACGCGCTGTTCCCGCTGCTGGCGTGGCACGGCTGGCTGCGCGTGCTGGCCGGCAACGCCGCGGCCAACCTGCTGCGCAACCTCTGGACCTACCTCGTCATCTTCTGCGGCCACTTCACTGAGGGCGTGGCCATCTACCGCCCCGAAGACTGCGAGAACGAAACCCGCGGCGACTGGTACCTGCGCCAGCTGTCCGGTTCCAGCAACCTCACCGGCCCGCGCTGGTTCCACGTGCTGACGGGGCACCTGAGCCACCAGATCGAGCACCACCTGTTTCCCGACATGCCCGCCCACCGCTACGCCGAGGTGGCGCCGCAGATCCAAGCGCTGTGCGCCAAGTACGGCCTTCGCTACAACACCGGCAGCTTGTGGAAGCAGTACGGCACGGTGATGAAGCGGATTTGGGTGAACACCTTTCCCCCGAAAGTGGCCGTGGCGCAAGGCTGACCCAGCGGTGGAGGTGCAGGGTTGTCCTCATGGGCGAGGCTGGTGCGTCTGTTGGGGTCGGCTGGGTCCGCATGGCCCGCAGCTCTCGCTGCCGGTCTGTCAGGGCCGCGCACCCCGCAGGGCAACGCCATCCACGCTGCGAATGACGGGACAGTTCACCACCACGTCCAGCGGGGTTAGGCGCACTTCGCCTCGATCCTGGGCGGCCAACACATCCTCTTCGGAGCGCAGCTCGCGGCGCGGGTGTCCGGGCACCCAACGGACTTCCACCACTCGCCACAAGGGGCTGTAGTGGACCCCCTGACGATCTGGGCTGCTGGGCAGCGGGGCCGACTCGAACACGCTGATCTGCGCATCGTCGGCGAACTTGTAGACGCGATCCACCAGTGAGCGGCCTCCAACGCCTCCGATGGCCGCGCGCAGGCGCGGTGCGTGATGCGCGCCCATCATCGAGGCCATGGCGGCGTCTGACACATCGGTCACGATGTACTCGACCGTTTGGCCGTTGAACCAAGCGCGACTCAAAGGAAGCCGAATCTCGGTCGTTGTGGGTCCCTCAGGCAGGGTTGAGCACCCCAGCATCATCCCCGCCATCAGCAGGGCCGCCATCCGGCCTCGCAGGTGCCCCTTCATGGCAGCAACTCCGCCACCGTGTCCCATGCTTCAGGGGGGATGCGGCCTGCCACACGCAGGTGCTCCCGGCCGTCGGGCCCGAACACCAGGGTCAGAGGCAGCTGGGTGGGGCGGGTGTGCAGACTGTGGCTGAAACCAGGGGAACCCCCCCACAGGGTCACGCCGCGCTGCGCTGCTTTGGGCTGGGTGATGGCGAGCAACTGCTCGTAGCGCCGCCAATCGCCCTCCGACTTGTCCAGGCTCACCATCACCAAGTCAAAGGGCTGATGCGCCCAACCGGCCAGGTTGCGGCGCAGTTCCGGCAACTTGTCGAGGCAAACCGCACAGCCGGTGGACCAGTACACCACCATCACCACCCGGCCCTGCTGCGACTTCAAGTCAAAGTTTGGGCCTCGGAGCGTGGGGCCACGAAGCTCGAACGGCTCAACCGGCGCTGCGGACGCGCTCGTGGTCATCGCCCCAAGGGCCAGCAGCATGGACAACACAACAACCAGACGGGGCATGAGACTCTCCTTGCGAAAGACAGGAGTCGATCTCTGTCCTGCAGTCCTTACAGCCTGGCCGTTGCGGTGAAGTTGCGCATGCGGCGTTGCCGCGTATCCTGATCACAGATAACCAAGCAGCCCCCTATGCAATCCCGCCCCACTCAGTCCCCTCTCGGCCACAAGGTGGCCATGTCCCTTTGCGCCGCCAGCCTTGTTGTGATCGGCGTCTCCACCTACCTCGTACACCTTGCCCCGTTGCGGGCGATTGGTGACGAGCGCTACGGCGCGCTCAAGGAGGCCTGTAGCGCGAATCCGGGTTGCAAGGGGGTTCGGGTGCTCTGGCATCCGCGCGATGGCTACGTCGACAAGCCGGCTGTATCGGTGCTGGTGTCTATCGAGGGCGACGCGAAAGCTCGGCGCCCCGCCATCGAGGCGATCAATGCCGCAGCGGCGCTGGGGGAAGACCCCGTGCCCGTGATCGAGAACCGCATCATTCGAGGCCGCTAATGCGTTTCCTTCTCTATCCCTTCTTCTGGGTCATGTTCCAGGCTGCCGACCTCATTCGGTGGCCCGGTCGCCGGTTCCCACGCATGGGCACGGCGCTCTTTTCGATCCCAGCAGTCCTGCTACTCCTGAGCTGGGGCTTGGCCGCGATGCTGGGCGACCGCATTCAGCCCCGCCCGGGCGGCTTGATCGGCGTGGATCAGGAGGCGGTGCGCCAAGTGGCCATGCTTGCTGCTGGCTGCATCGGGTTGATGGTCCTGGCCACTGTCTCGCTGGTCCGTCGGCTCTACCCTGTCGTCACGATGCTGCTGTACTTCGGCGCGGCCGCTGCTGGCTTCATCTGGCTGCTGACCTACTGCCCGCTGTTTCTGATCTACGGGCCTTGGACGCTGCTGATGCTTTACCCCCTGGCCGTGGTCGCAGTCAGCGCGCCTTTCGTCATGGGTTGGTCGACCTTCGCCGAGCGTCCTCGCGCCCGCAACGAAAGCCTGGAACGAGTCAAGCGCTTCGTGGAGGGAGACAACGTCGGCTCCCAACACCAGGGTCACGCCGGCAGCCATCCCTACCAGGCCCAGCCACCGCACAGCACTGGTGGCACCGATCACCAGACTGCTACGCCGGCCATGGGCGCAGGTCCGTCGTCCGCTTTCGATGTGTCCATGCCGACCCGCAACCTGAGTTCGATCGCCGGCATGTCTGCTCTGAAGGCCGACCTAGAGCCGGTCCTTGCGAAGTTCCGCGTCTGGCACCAGTCTCGCGATAACCCCAAGGCTCCCCGCCCTGAGCCCGTCGACCGGAACGGCATCTTGTTCACCGGCCCACCCGGCAACGGCAAGTCCACGATGGCTGAGGCCATCGCCGGGGAACTGCGACTCCCTCTCCTGCGAGTGGGGACGCAAGACCTCAGTTCGAAGTGGGTGAACGAGACCGCCGAGAAGATCACGGCAGTGGTGAACGAGGCCATCGCGATTGCCCCTTGCGTGTTGTTCATCGACGAGATGGACGCCGTCGCGCCTCGCCGGGATAGCAATAGCTCCCACCAGGAAGACAAGAAGGGTGTGAACACCCTCTTGCAACAGATCGACCGTCTGCGCAAGAAGTGCGTCCTGCTGGTTGGTGCCACCAACTTCTTGGAGAACATGGACGCGGCCGTGGTGCGGGACGGGCGTTTCGACTTCCGCATCGAAATCCCCTGGCCGGACGAGGAAGCCCGATTTGGCATCCTGACTGCGCTGGCAGCCAAGCACAAGGTCGCCCTGCCAACCGATGTGGCCCAGGCAGCGGCCAAGCGATGGGAGCGCCGCAGCGCTGCCTTCATCGAGAACGTGGTGAAGCGCCTGCGCGACGAGATGCAAGCGTCACCTGGCGCGACTGCAACGAGCGCCATGGTGCGTGCGGCCGACCGAGCCGTCAGCAAACGGGCTGGCAGCATGCCGAGGGCTGGCCGCAAGCTGAGCGATCTGGCCCTCCTGCCGGATGTGAAGCGCCAAGCAGGCTCCATCGTGTCCCGACTCGCCCATTGGGATGAGATCACCGATCAGGGCGGCACGCCGCCTCGTGGCATCTTGCTCTATGGCCCCCCGGGCACCGGCAAGACCGAGCTCGTCAGCGCCATGGCACGCGAGTTGGGCGAGTGGCACATGTTCGAGGTCCGCACGGCCGAGATCCTGGCCGACTCACGCAGCTTTTCCAAGGTGATCGAACTGGCAACCACCCATCGGCCGGCGTTCGTCTTCATTGACGAGGCGGACGACTTGTTGAAGGACCGGACGGCCTCCTACAACGCCACCGCCACGAACGAAATCCTCAAGGCCATCGACGGCACGATGGGCGCGGTACCCGAGGTTGTGTTCGTGGCCGCGACGAACAACCCAGACGCCATCGACGCGGCGGCCAAGCGCAGCGGTCGGTTCTCCGAGAAGCTGTTCCTCGACCTGTTCCGCGGCGACGAGCTGGTGGCCTTCATCGCGCACCACATCGAGCGGAACGCAGCGAAGCTGCAACTCGAAACTGGGCTGGGTGCGGACGCCATCGCTGCCTGCATTCAGGCTGCAGGCCCGGCTGACATCATCGGCGTCATGAACTCAGCCGTGAACGCCACCTTCGACGGAAGCGCTGGCGCTGGTAAGCGCCGCAGTGTGACGCTCGCTGACATCGAGCGAGCCACTGCCGAACTGCGAGCCGTTTGAGTCGGGCACGTGAGGCGGGGAATCCGATTCACGTGCCTGTCTTGATCAGCCCGGCTGCAGTGCCAGCCTGACCGTACCAGCTAAGGCGATCAGCGCAGTGACCACGCCGAGAGCAATGGGCATCGGCTCTTGAAGCCAAGCCTGCTTGACTGCCCACCACAGCGACAACCAAACAGACTCGGTGACCTCAACAGGGGGTGAGATGGCGAGTGCCAGGTCTTCCGGCGGCGCGCCGGAGCTGGCCACATCCAGGTAGTCGATCCGGCGTAGGAAGAACTGCTCACGGGCGTCCTCCCACTGCTCGCGTGTCGGCCATTGCATGTTCATCGCTGCATTCCGTCCTAGCTACGGGGGCGGTCAGGAGGTTGGAACCTTGGGAAGAGGCGGACCACCGCTTGGCGCTGGCGAGCCGCTCTTGTTCTCGGACACCTTGCTACGGACGTATTGCTCACCTGCCCTTCGTGCTGCAGCAGTCTGGGCAGCGCCGCCCGGGAAGCCACCGGCTCGACGCGCTGCCGACGACATCTCACGCTTCATCGCCTTCTGGTCGCCCTTACCCATATCGAAGCCCGTCTGGGCCTTGAGCTGACCCGGGGTCAGGTCTTCCCTTTTGCCCCTTGAGCTGACCCGGGGTCACCCATTAGCCGCCTCCGTCAAGTAGCAAAAGCGAACCCCTGCCCCGAGCGGGCGCGGTCGTTCTTCCATCCAAAGCCGTCTTCCCAGTCGTCGAAGTCCAGCACACTTGGTTCTCGATGTTTTGGTTGCGCCGCAGCGCACCAGTCACCCATCAGGATCAAGGCCCTGGGCCTCGCGGCCTGAGCCCCTGGCGGCATTCACCGCCCCAGAAAACCCTCTGTTCCCCAGCGCGTCCAATCATTCCGGCCTGATACATGTTCGGCCGGCACAGGTCTTGTGGCTGCGCCGCCGTGCCTCACGGTCTTGGCGCTCCAACCCCATCTGGCTCGCGCTGCGGGCGCTGCGTCCTTCTCGGAACTGAGCGGGATCGGCGCGGGCTGGCATTCAGGTCTCATGGTTCTGCCAACCCCATAGCTGCTTGGCCCGCGCCGTCCCTTCACCTTGCACTCCTTGGTTCAGCCGAAGGCGCGCGCCGCATCAAACGGCGCGCCGCTCTTCATCACGGGGAAAAAGGCCCGCGCCAGCTTGTGGGTACTGGGGTCAGGTCTTGCCTTTTGCCACCTCCGTTGTCGACCTGTCGGGTCCCAGCCATTTGCCCGCCATGCTCGCCAATCGACCCAGAGCCACCACCATCTCGGCCAAGCGAGTCGGCCAAGCCGCAGCGCCGTGCGATAGATGTCCAAGCAGCTTTTGAGCTTCGGCGGAAGCCTCCCCCTGGGTTTCCCAGAGCGCAGCGTCCTCGACGTCTCCGAGCACCAGCGCGACCGCCTCCCCACCCACAAACGCCTGCAAACTCGCCTGCCGCCGCGGGTGCGGATAGGCCTCCCCCTCGCACCCCTTGAGCAACAAGCTCGGCCCATCCAGCTGCGGCAGCACCGATGCCAGGGCGTCGAGAAAGTCGCCATGGGTCACGGCCGCCACGCGCACGCTGTGGCCGTGGAAGGGGTCGAGCAGCTTGGCCATCGTGTGCGCGCTGTTGCGCAGGCCCAGGCGGGGGCGCAGGGCCATGAGGCGGTCCAGGCCGGGGCAGAGCAGGGCGGTGGGCAGCACGGCCAGGTTCTGGGCGTTCAGGCGTTCTTGCGCTTCGGCCAGGGTGTTGCAGCGGGGGTGGCCCAGGGCGGCGAACAGGGCGAAGGTGTCGCCGCGGGCGGCGCCGAAGTCGTTGCGGCCGTGCACCAGCACGGGCACGCCTTGCTGGGCCAGGTGCAGGGCCAGCAGGGGCATGAGGTTCAAGAGCTTGCGCGCGCCGTTGAGCGTGGGCAGCAGCACCACGCGCTGCGCGTGCTGCAGCCGCTGCACGCGGGCCTGCATGGCGTCGTGAAAGCCCAGCAGCTCGTCCACCGATTCGCCCTTGACGCGCAGGGCCAGCACGATGGCACCCAGGCGCAGCTCGTCGACCTCGCCGTCCAGCATGGCGCCGAAAAGGGCGGCGGCTTGCTCGCGGCTCAGGTCGCGGGCGCCCCGGGCGCCGCGGCCGATTTCTTTGATCAGGGCGGGAAGGTCGAGGGGCGGTGCGGCAGGCGGGCTCATGGCCGGTTCAGTGTAGGCAGCCCGGGCATCGCCTAAACTCCCGCCCTTCCTGTCGCCCGCGCGTGCCCCGCACGCGAGGCCCGTGGCAGGCAATGCGCCGATGTCCCTCGCTGGCTTCTGCCCGTTCAACCTCTCTCATTTTCTGGAGCCACACCATGGGCAACAAGATCCGCACCGAAGCCGACCGCAAGGCCACCCCCCGTCCCGTCGCCCCCAAGGGCGTGACCTACACGACGGCCCGCGGCCAAAAGCGCAGCCAAGAGCGCGGCTCGCACACCCGCAGCAAGAAGAACCCGGGCAAGCGTCCGCACCAAGGCTGATCGGTCTTCCGAACTCCTTCCGCACGGCGCCCCTGGGCGCCGTTGGTTTTTCAGCTTGACGTCACCTCCATGCTCCGCATCACCGACCTTCGCCTGCCCCTGAACCACGCCGAGCCTGCCTTGCGCGCGGCGGTGATGGCGCGCCTGGGCCTGAAGCGCGACGCCGAGTTGGTGGCGTTCACGGTGTTCAAGCGCGCCTACGACGCGCGCCGCAAGACCGACATCCAGCTGATCTACACCCTGGACTGCGAACTGGCTGACGCCGCCCAAGAGGCGGCGTTGCTGGCCCAGGGCGACCCGCACCTGCGCCCGAGCCCGGACACGACTTACCGCGTTGTGGCGCAGGCGCCGGTGGACTTCGACGCCAGCGGCGAAAAGTTGCGCCCGCTGGTGGTGGGCTTTGGCCCCTGCGGCCTGTTCGCGGCCTTGGTGCTGGCGCAGATGGGCTTGAAGCCCATCGTGCTGGAGCGCGGCCGCGCCGTGCGCGAGCGCACCAAGGACACCTGGGGCCTGTGGCGGCAAAGCGTGCTGCAGCCCGAGAGCAACGTGCAGTTCGGCGAGGGCGGGGCGGGCACGTTCTCCGACGGCAAGCTGTGGAGCCAAATTTCCGACCCGCGCCACCTCACCCGCAAGGTGCTGACGGAGTTCGTGAAGGCCGGCGCGCCAGAAGAGATCCTCTTCGTGAGCAAGCCGCACATCGGCACCTTCCGGCTGGTGAGCATGATCGAGAAGATGCGCGCCGACATCACCGCGCTGGGTGGCGAGATCCGCTTCCAGCAGCGGGTGACGGACGTGCTGATCGAGGACGGCCACATCCGCGGCGTGACGCTGGACAGCGGCGAGCAACTGCGCGCCGACCACGTGGTGATGGCCCTGGGCCACAGCGCGCGCGACACCTTCGCCATGCTGCAGCAGCGCGGCGTTTACATGGAGGCCAAGCCGTTTTCGATCGGCTTTCGCATCGAGCACCCGCAGTCGGTCATCGACCGCGCGCGCTTCGGCCCCAACGCCGGCCACCCCATCCTGGGCGCGGCCGACTACAAGCTGGTGCACCACGCCAGCAACGGGCGCTCGGTGTACAGCTTCTGCATGTGCCCCGGCGGCACGGTGGTGGCGGCCACGTCGGAGCCCAACCGCGTCGTCACCAATGGCATGAGCCAGTACTCGCGCGCCGAGCGCAACGCCAACGCCGGCATCGTGGTGGGCATCAACCCGCAGGACTACCGGCAGGACGGCCTGTCCAGCGGCCCCGTGAATCCGCTGGACGGCGTGGCCTTCCAGCGCATTTGGGAAAGCCGCGCTTACGAGCTGGGCGAGGGCGGCTACCGCGCGCCCGGCGCCTTGGTGGGCGACTTTTTGAAGCGCCAGCGCTCGGCGGTGTTTGGTGAGGTGGAGCCCTCGTACAAGCCGGGCGTGACCCTGACGCAGGTGGCCGACCCCGAGCGCCCGGTGCTGCCGCACTACGTGCTGGACGCGATTCGGGAAGCGCTGCCCGCCTTCGGCCGCCAGATCAAGGGCTTCGACCGGCCCGACGCCGTGCTGACGGGGGTGGAGACGCGCACTTCGTCGCCACTGCGCATCACCCGCGGTAAGGACCACCAAAGCCTGAACGTGAAGGGCCTGTACCCGGCGGGCGAGGGCGCGGGCTACGCCGGCGGCATCATGTCGGCGGGGGTGGACGGCATCGAGGTGGCCGAGTCGGTGGGGCGTTCGATCCTGGGGCTGGCGGCATGAGCGCGCGCTGGAAAGCCATGGCCATAGCCTGCTGCTTGGCCCTGCTGAGCGGCTGTTCGGTGCTGTCGCCCGCGCCAAGCCGCCCGCCCGGCCCGCCCTCGGTGGAGCCCGAGCCCGAACCGACACCACCGCGGGTACTCAAGGCGCCCAAGGTGGCGCTGGCCCTGGGCGGCGGCGCGGCGCGGGGCTTCGCCCACATCGGCGTGGTGCAGGTGCTGGAAGAAAACGGCATCAAGGTGGACCTGGTGGCCGGCACTTCGGCCGGCAGCCTGGTGGCGGCGCTGTACGCCAGCGGCAAGTCGGGCCAGGAGATGGCCAAGCTGGCCGAAACGATGGACGAGGGCGCCATCACCGACTGGAGCTTTCCGCTCAAGGGCCTGATCAAGGGCGAGGCCTTGGCCCGCTACGTGCGCCAGCAAACCGGAGGCAAGACGATCGAGCAGTTGCCCGTGCCCCTGGGCATCGTGGCCACGAACCTGCACGACGGCAGCGGCGTGCTGTTCCGCAGCGGCGACCTGGGGCAGGCCGTGCGCGCCAGCAGCGCGGTGCCGGCGGTGTTTCAGCCGGTGGAGATCGGCGCGCGCACCTTCGTGGACGGCGGCTTGGTGGCGCCCGTGCCGGTGCGCTACGCGCGCCAGATGGGCGCCGAGGTGGTGATCGCCATCGACATCAGTTCGCCCCCGGACCCCAAGACCAAGACCGATCCTTTCAACATGCTGATGCAGACCGTGGCCATCATGGGCCGCAGCATCAACAGTTCCGAACTGCGCGAGGCCGAGGTGGTGATTCGCCCCGACCTGACCGGCGTGGCCAGCAGCGATTTCAGCGCGCGCAAGCAGGCCATCGCGGCCGGCCGGGCCGCGGCTCAGGCGCTGCTGCCGCGCTTGAAGGCCGCCGTGGCGCCTCGCTGAACCGACGCCTGCCGCAGCCCCAGCGCGTCGGGGGCGTTGCAGTTGGCGAAGGCGCCGGCGCCCCCGTGCCAGGCCACTGACTGAGCCCCCAAGCGCTGCAGGGCGCCACGCAGGCTGCGCTCGCCCATGCGCCAGGCCTCGTCCAAGGCAGGGGCCGCGGCCACCGCCACGAGCGCGTGCGCGGGCTCTGGGCCGAGGTTGTGTTGCGGGTAGGCGGCTGGGGCCGTGCCCAAGGCGTGGCGCAGGCGCAGGCACAAGTCGGTGGGCAGGTGCGGCGTGTCGCAGGCGCTGAACTGAACCCACTCAGCCCCCCAAGCCTGGGCCCATGCCAAGGCCGCTCGCCAACCGGCCAGCGGGCCCTCGAAGGCCTGCGGCTGGTCATCGCTCCACACCGGGTGGCCGCGTTGGGCGTAGGCCTCGGGGTTTCGGTTGGCCACGATGGCCAGCGCGTCCACCTGCGGCCCCAGCCGGGCCAGCACGGCGTCCACCATCGCGGCGTCGCCCCAGGGCAGCAGGCCCTTGTCGGCGCCGCCCATGCGCTGCCCCCGACCACCGGCCAGCACCACGCCAAGCACCCGAGGCGCAACCATGCTCAGCCGCCGATGTAGGACATCTCGACCCGCTGCGTGGCCCGCAGCCATTCGGCTTCGGGCGTGTCGGCCAAACGCAGGGCGGAGTAGCGGTCGCTGCGTTGCGCCCAGTGGCCGGCGATGTGGGCGCGCAAGGTCGCGTCGTCGGTTTGGCCGTCGCGCAGCCAGCGCCGGAGGTCCAACCCCTGGTGGCCAAACAGGCAGGTGAACAGGCGGCCGTCGGTGCTCAGCCGTGCGCGGTTGCATTGGCCACAGAAGGCTTGGCTGACGCTGCTGATGAAGCCCACTTCGCCCGCTCCATCGTCGTAAGCCCAGCGCTCGGCGGTTTCGCCGGGTTCGCTCGGGTCCAGCGCGTGCAGCGGGTGGGCGGCGTGCAGCCGCTCGCGCAACACGGCGCTGGGCACCACGTCGTCCAAGCGCCAGCCGTTGCTGGCGCCCACGTCCATGAACTCGATGAAGCGCAGCACGATGCCGCGGTGCCGGAAATGACGCGCCAATGGCAGCAGTTCCTGTTCGTTCACGCCACGCTGAACCACCGCATTGACCTTGATGGGCCCGAGGCCGGCTTGCTGCGCCGCGGCGATGCCCTCCAACACCTCCGCCACGCCCACATCCATGTCGTTCATGCGGCGGAAAACGGCGTCGTCCATGGCATCCAGGCTCACGCTGACGCGTTGCAGTCCAGCCTCCGCCAGCGCGGCGGCGTGCTGGCGCAACAGGGTGCCGTTGGTGGTCAGCGTCAGGTCCAGCGGCAGGCCTTCGGGCGTGCGCAACCCGGCCAACTGGCGAACGAGGGTGGGCAGCTCGCGCCGCAGCAGGGGCTCGCCCCCGGTGATGCGCAACTTGCGCACGCCGAGTCCGACGAAGGCACGGGCGGTGCGCGTGATTTCTTCAAAGCTCAGCAGGTCGGCCTGCGGAAGAAAGCGGTGGCCGGGCCCGAACACCGACTTGGGCATGCAGTACGTGCAGCGGAAATTGCAGCGGTCGGTGACGGAGATGCGCAGATCGCGCAGGGGCCGCTGCAGCGCGTCTTGCACCGCCGCGCCTTCGGGCACCGTCAGTGGGCGCGAGCGCAACTGGTGCAGGGGAATGCGAACCTCGGTCATGTCGGGTCCGGATTGTGCCCAGCGGCCGGCGCACTCGAGATCGAGGGGGCGATCTGCCCCGCTGATCGGGCCGGGTGGTTCAGGACTCGGGCTGCTGGGCGCGACGTGCGCCCGTGAAGCGACGCGACCAGTAAGCGTCGCGCATGTCTTCCACCCGCACCACGGCACCGGCGCGGGGCGCATGGATGAACTTGCCATCGCCCAAGTAGATGCCGACGTGGGAGAAGGTGCGACGCATGGTGTTGAAGAACACCAGATCGCCGGGTTTGAGCTCGGCGCGATCGATGGACAGCAGGCGGTCGCTTTGGGCTTGTTCGTCGGCCCGGCGCGGCAGCACAAAGCCCAGCGAGTGCTCGAACACGTAGCGGGTGAATCCGCTGCAGTCGAAGCCTTGCTCGCTGTTGTTGCCTCCGCGCACGTAAGGCACACCCAAGAACCCCATGGCCTTGCGCACCAGGGCGCCAGCGCCATCGCGCACGCCGCTGAGCCAGGTGCTTTCATCGGCCTGACCGCCGCCATCGCCCTCGGCCGGCGGGCCGATCCAGCCCTGCTGCTGCAAAAAGCGCTGCAAGCCGGCTGGTGCTGGCTGGCTGGCTGCGGCCTTGGGTGCTTCAGCCGCGTTGGGGTTGGGCGGCCCGCCGTCTGCCGGCGGCGCGGCCAAGGCACCGCCCAGCGCGAGGGCGCTGAGCAGGGCGATCAACCGGGGGAAGCGGGGCAGGACTAGGGTCTTCACGCAGGGCGGGGGTGGGGCAGAGGGGGGTGACGCTGCCGCGGCGGCCTCTCCCCGGCAGGGGCCTTGGGCACCTGGCCTTTGAAAACGCCGGAGTTTGGGCCCCGGGGCGCGGGGGTGTCAACCCAAAGCCGGTTTGGAACCGGCCCGCTCCTGGGCAAACCCCAGGGTTTGTCAGGGGGCGCGGCTGGTGGGGCGGTCAGCCTCGCGTCAGGCGGGGGTTCCCACAATGGAGTTTCTCCAGCCTCTCACCGCCACGCCCATGAGCCTCAGTCCGATTGCCGACCCGAGTGGCCGCTACACCGCTCTGTACGAACGCTCCTTGTGCGAACCCGAGGCCTTTTGGGCCGAGCAGGCGGCGCTGATCGATTGGTTCTCGCCCTGGCAGCAGGTGTTCGACGGCAGCCGGCCGCCGTTCGCCAAGTGGTTCGTGGGTGGGCGCACCAACCTGTGCCACAACGCGGTGGACCGCCATGCTGCCACCCGTCCCGATGCGCCTGCCTTGATCTGGGCCTCCACCGAGGTCGACCAAGAGAAAACCTGGACCTTCGCCCAATTGCGCGATGAGGTGCAGGCCATGGCCGCCGTGTTGCAAGACCAGGGCGTGGGCGAGGGCGACCGCGTGCTGATCTATTGCCCCATGGTCCCCGAAGCCGCGTTCGCGATGCTGGCCTGCGCGCGCATCGGGGCCATTCACTCCGTCGTCTTCGGCGGCTTCGCCTCGCACGCCCTGGCCGGGCGCATCGACGACGCGCAGCCCAAGCTCATCGTCAGCTGCGACGCCGGCAGCCGTGGCGGCAAGGTCACGGCCTACCAACCGCTGTTGGACGAGGCGCTGAGTTTGGCGGGCCATCGGCCCGAGCGGGTGCTGTGGATCGATCGCGGCCTGCAGCCTTTGCACCGCCATGACACGCGCGACCTGTTGTGGCACGAGGAGCGCCAGCGCGTGTGGGGCCGTTCCGTGCCCTGCACTCCACTGGAGAGCAACCAGACCAGCTACACCCTGTACACCAGCGGCACCACAGGCAAACCGAAGGGCGTGCAGCGCGACGTCGGCGGCTACGCCGTGGCCCTGGCCATGTCCATGAAGCACATCTTCGACGGCCGGCCCGGCGAGACCTACTTCAGCACCAGCGACATCGGCTGGGTGGTGGGGCACAGCTATATCGTGTACGGGCCGTTGATCGCCGGCATGGCCACCTTGATGTTCGAGGGCCTGCCCGTGCGGCCTGACGCGGGCGTGTGGTGGCGCTTGGTGGCAAAGCACCGCGTCACGGTGATGTTCAGCGCCCCCACTGCCGTGCGCGTGCTGCGCAAGGCCGACCCGGCTCACCTGACCCAGAGCGACCTGTCCAGCCTGCGTTCGCTGTTCCTGGCCGGCGAGCCGTTGGACGAGCCCACGGCACGCTGGATTCGTGACGCCCTGGGCAAGCCGGTGATCGACAACTACTGGCAGACCGAAACCGGCTGGCCGATCCTCACCCTGGCGCGCGGCGTGGCGCCGATGCACGAGCGACTGGGCAGCCCCGGCGTGCCCATGCCCGGTTACCGCGCCGTTTTGGTGGACCCCGAGACGGGCCAGCCCGTGACCGAGCCGGGCCACAAGGGCGTGCTGGCGCTGGACTACCCGCTGCCCCCAGGCTGCTTGCAAACCGTGTGGGGCGACGACGCCCGCTTCGTCACGACTTACTGGGGCAGCCTGCCCGGGCCGCAGCGCTACTCCACCTTCGACGTGGCCACACGCGACGCCGACGGTTACACCTTCATCCTGGGCCGCAGCGACGACGTGATCAACGTGGCCGGCCACCGGCTGGGCACCCGCGAAATCGAGGAATGCATCGCGTCTCACCCCGCGGTGGCCGAAGTGGCCGTGGTGGGCGTGGCCGACGCGCTCAAGGGCCAAGTGCCGTGGGCCTTTGTCGTGCCCAAGGGCGACGCCGAGGGCTTGGCCGCTGGCGTGCAAGCGCATGTGGATGCGCAGTTGGGTGCGGTGGCGCGCCCCAGCCGCGTGCTGGTGTTGCCCCTGTTGCCCAAGACGCGCAGCGGCAAGCTGCTGCGTCGGGCCATGCAGGCGGTGTGCGAGGGACGGGACACGGGCGACCTCTCCACCATCGAAGACGCCGGCGCGCTGGCCGGGCTGCGCGCCGCGCTTTGAGGGCTCAGACGCTCACCGCGCCATACCAGGCCTGCACCTGCTGCTGGGTGTTGTCGCCGTCGGTCATGAAGGCCACCGAGCGCAGTGGACCAGGGGCTTCGCCAAAGGCGGTCTCGAAGTCAGCTGCTATGTCGCGTCGGTGGTCGCGCCAGCGCCCGAGGCCCTCCGAGCCGCTGTCGAGCACCCATTTGCGGATGCGTTCGCTGCGCGCGCTGGTGACGAGGGTGTCCACCGCCGCTTCGCTGTCGTACACGTACATCAGGGTGGCGTAGGGGGGCTCCTCTCCCGTCAGCAGTTGCGCCAACTCGAACTGCGCGCGCACGCGGGCCGACAGGCGGCTGCGATCACCATCGAAGCCAAAAACCACCCGCGCCACGGCATCGTCGCGGCCAGGATCCGTCACGCTGGCCCCCTTTACCACCGCGGGCGCCCACCAGGAAAAGCTCACCTCACCCAGGCGGTCTGGAGGCAGATCCAAGCGTTGCCGCCACAGGCTGACGGAGCGGTCGGCCACGGCCTCGACGGCCCAGCGGCCTTCGTGAAACGCCCGTTGGTAGCGCGTGGGGGCTTTGCCTGGCAATCGCACGCCATGCCAGCCACCGGCTTCAGGCAGGGGCGGGCGGGTGCTGCAGGCACTCAGGGTGCTGAGCAGCGCCAGGGCTCCGAAGCCCAGCGTGGTGCGGCGGTTGGTGACCATGCGGTGAAAGTGCGACAAAACCCGATCCTGCCGCGGGTGCGATTCCCCCTCGGTTGGGGGGGACTGCGGCGGTCGGGTGTTGCAGTTGCAACCTTTGCACGCTTTTCAAGGGTTGGGTTCGGCACAGTTCGAATATCGGGTCCGCCGGATCTTCCCTTTGTCCATCCCCAACATGAAAAAGCTCGTTTCTGCCGCTCTGATGAGCCTGCCCTTGCTGGCCAGCGCCGCGCCCGTCAACCTCGTCGTCAATGGCGATTTCGAATCGGTCGTCTTGGGCGCCGGCACCTGGACCAACGTCAGCACCTTGGCGGGCTGGACCCGCGTGGGCGGTCCCGGTACTGGCTTCGAGGTTCGCAACAACGTTTCGGGCCAAGCCTACTTGGGCAAGAACTTCATCGAGCTGGACACCAACGGCAACACCACCATCGAGCAGCTGTTCAACAGCTTGGTCACCAGCGCTGGCTACACCCTGAGCTTCGCTTACAGCCCGCGCCCGGGCGTGGCCGCGGCTTCGAACGGCATGGATGTGTTCTGGAACGGCCGGCAGTTGGCCCCGACGATGATCGGCACTGGCGGTGGCGCGCACCAGTGGAAGGTGTACAGCTTCGACGTGTACGCCGCGGCTGGCACCAACAGCCTGCGCTTCGCCAGCGTCGGCACCAACGACAGCCTCGGTGGTTCGCTGGACGCTGTGAGTCTGAAGGTGCCTGAGCCGAGCGCCTTCGCGCTGGCTGGTCTGGGCGTGCTGGGCCTGTGGGCTGCGCGCCGCCGGCGCGCAGCCTGACCGCCGAACCCATCGCCAACGAAAAAGGGCGCCCAACGGGCGCCCTTTTTCATGCCGTGTGCCTTCACAGCACTTCGGAAGCGAAGTCGGCCAAGCGCGAGCGCTCGCCGCGCGCCAGCGTGATGTGGCCGCTGTGCGCCCAGCCTTTGAAACGATCCACGCAAAAGGTCAGTCCGGAGCTGCCTTCGGTGAGGTAGGGCGTGTCGATCTGCGCGAGGTTGCCGAGACAGACCATCTTGGTACCCGGACCCGCCCGGGTCAGCAGGGTTTTCATCTGCTTGGGGGTCAGGTTCTGAGCCTCGTCGATGATGACGAACTTGTTCAGGAAGGTGCGACCGCGCATGAAGTTCAGGCTTTTGATGCGCACCTTGCTGCGCATCAGCTCCTGGGTGGCGGCGCGGCCCCACTCGCCGGCGCCACCGTCGCCCTTGGTCAGTACCTCCAGGTTGTCGTCCAAAGCGCCCATCCAGGGGCCCATCTTTTCTTCTTCGGTGCCTGGCAGGAAGCCGATGTCCTCGCCCACCGGGACCGTCACACGGGTGACGATGATTTCGCTGTAACGGCGCTCGTCCAGTACCTGAGCCAAGCCGGCGGCCAAAGTGAGCAACGTTTTGCCGGTGCCCGCAGTGCCGGTCAACGTGACCAGGTCCACGTCAGGGTCCATCAACAGGTTCAGTGCGAAGTTCTGCTCGCGGTTGCGCGCGGCAATGCCCCACACCGCGTTCTTGCTGTTGCCGTAGTCCTTCAGCGTGCGCAGCACGGCGGTCTTTCCGGTGATCTCGGTCACACGGGCATGCAACGGAGCCTCGCCCGGCGCTTCCAGGTACAGCATCTCATTGACCAGCAGCGATGGCACCAAGGGGCCGCTGATGCGGTAGTAGGTGTGACCGTTGGTGGTCCAACTCTCCATGGTCTTGCCATGGCGCTCCCAAAAATCGGCGGGCAGCTGCTGCACGCCGGTGTAGAGCAGATCAGAGTCTTCCAGCGCCTTGTCGTTGCGGTAGTCCTCGGCCGGCAGGCCCAGCGCGCGGGCCTTGATGCGCATGTTGATGTCTTTCGACACCAGCACCACCTCGCGGCCCGGATTGCGCTCTTTGAGCGCTTGCACCACGGCAAGGATTTGGTTGTCGGCCTTGCCTTGGGGCAAGCCGGCGGGCAGGGTCGTGGGCAGGGCCTCGGTTTGGAAGAACAGGCGGCCAGTGGCTTCTTTGTGACCGCTGTGGTCCAGCGGCAGGCCTTTGCTCATCTCAAGCAGGGACTGCGTGGCCATCGCGCCCGCCAGCACGTCGAGTTCGCGACTGACCTGACGCACGTTGCGAGCCACTTCGCTCATGCCCTTCTTGTGCCCGTCGAGCTCTTCCAGCGTGATCATGGGCAGGAAGACGTCGTGCTCGTCGAAACGGAACAAGGACATCGGATCGTGCATGAGCACGTTGGTGTCCAGCACGAACAGCTTGGTGGGCTCCCCAGGCTGCGTGCGCGTTTTGGTGCGGGGCTTGGGCGCCAACACGGGGGTGGCGCGCTCGGCCAACGCCGGCGCCGAGGCGGCGACAGGCGGCGGCGCGGTCAGGGGTGAGGCGGGTGCCGCTCGTGAGACCGAGCCTGCGGCCTTCTTGACGGCCGCGGGCTTCTTCATCGGCTTGAGGTCTTGGGCCAGGGCAGGGGCTTGGACGCGGTCGGCTTTCTTGCTGGGGGCTTTGGGCAGGGGCATGGCAGAAGAGAAAAAGCCGCCCACGAAGGGGCGGCTTTGGGTTCAGGAAGCAAGGCTGCGAGGCATGTGAGCCAGTATGCACCAGCCCCGAGTTCCGCTTTCTACGTGCTTTAGCGCAGCCACATGCGGGCGGTTCGGGCGGGCAAGCTGAAGGTATGGCTGCCGCTGGTGATGCGAACGACGTTGCCCGAGCCCACGGTGTCGGTGTAGTTCGTGTTCCACCAGAGCACGCTGTTGTTCATGTTCACCGTGGCATTCACCGTGCTGCCGCATTTGTTGATGCCAACGATGCCTTGGTTGCCGCGGCGGAACACGATGTGGCATTGCCCATGCGAAAGCACCTGCATGTCGCTGCCCTGCACGGTGTTATGGAAGCGGATCATGCCTTTGAGGTCGGCGCGGTTGTAGGCGTTGACCCACCGGTTATCGCCGCTTTCGTTGTTGTCGGAATAGACCATGGGCACGCCACCGTCGCGGCCCATGACGTAGGCGTAGGCCAGCGTCTCGTCGGTGGGGTCCATGATTTGGTAGCGGAAGCCACTGTTGTTCGGTATGTCGTGCGTGACCGTGAAGGTGACAGCACGAGAGCCCGGTAGCGCTTGACCGAAAGCGCCCGGATCGACCAATTGACTCATGGAGCCTCCGATGCTGAAAGCCCCACGGATGGAGGCGAACAGCGGGAAGTCGTAGGCGCCGTGGTCGGTGCCGCTCAGGTAGGGTGCCAAGAAGCGGTCGTATTCGGTCTCTCCGGCACCGCCACCGGTGATGATTTCGCCGAAAACGTGCATGCCGCTCTTGATCGTGCTGGTCAGCACCGCGTTCATGTGGCTGTTGGGCATGTGCTTGGCGGCGTCGATGCGAAAGCCCTTGACGCCCATGTTCTTCAGCGCCTGCAGGTACTGCTGTTGCTGGCTGATGACCCAGGAGTTGGCCACCAAATCGGGCAGGCCAGCGTCGCCGCTGCCGCCGCACAGGCGCCAGTTCTGAACCTGCCAAACGTCGCTGTAGTTGTTGATGCAGTTGGCGGACCCGAAGTCGCCAGCGCCCAGGAAGTTTTGCGACAGGGTGCCGAACAGCCGAAGGCCGTTGTAGTAGCTCGTGTTGCCGGCGTAGGTGGTGAGCACGGCCGAGCCAGGGTAGTTCAGGTCGGGGCGTCGCCAGGCTTCGTTGGCCATGTGATTGAGGATCACGTCGGCGTACACCCGCACGCCCTTGGCATTCAATGCGTTGACCATGGCCTTGAAGGCGTTGGTGTCGCCCAGCGGGTGATGGATCACGCGGTAGTCCTGCGGCTGGTAGCGCGACCACCAAGCCCCACCTTCCGACTTGTAGGCTGGGGCCACCAACACCATGCGATAGCCGGCGGCGCGGATCTGCTCGGCGCGAGCCTGCACGTCGGCGTACTTCCAGTTGAACGCGTGCAAGATCACGTCGGCCTGCGCGGGCGTCAAAGCGACGATGCCCAGACCAATGGCTGTCAAGGCGGTACGCCAGCGGGGCAAGAAGCGGTTCATCGGAGTCTCCTGGGGGGTGGTGCGCCCGATTCAGGCGCGACGGGGCCACGGCGCCTGGACGGGGGTCGGCGCCGACTGTGGATGCTGGGGAAGAGGCAGGCGCTGAGCCGAGCCGAAGAAACGGCTGGCGACTCAGGGGCAGAGCGTTAACCGCTGGGGGGCGTGGGGCGGGGTGTCATCGCGATCGGCTCCTGCGCGGCCGTCCGGACTTGGCGGGCGGCTCTCGGGTATCCCTGGGCATCGCGCCTTCCAATACTGCCGAATCCCTCGACGTCGTACTGCAGGCGACGGGGTGCGCGATGGGTGTAGTTTGACTACCTGGCGCCGCCGTGGGTATGGCGGTTTCCCGTAATGGTTGGGCCGGGGGTGTGAAACTCGGTCACATGCCGGCCTGTAATTTGCCTAGAAATCGCCGGGGTATTCGCGTCGTTGCCAGGGGTCTAGCGGGCACAAAAAAGCCCGGCGTGGCCGGGCTTTTTGGGCGAGGGGGAGCCGCTCAGGCCGCTACTTTGGCTTCGGCTTGCAGCGTTTTGATGGCGGCGACGACTTCTTCCGTGTGGCCGGTTACCTTGACCCCCCGCCACTCGGCACGCAGGATGCCTTGCGGGTCGATGAGGAAGGTCGAGCGCTCGATGCCCTTGACCTTTTTACCGTACATGATCTTGTTCTTGACCACGCCGAACAGGTGGCACAGCTTTTCTTCGGTGTCCGCCACCAGCTCGAAGGGCAAACCCAGGGCTTCCTTGAATTTGTTGTGCGAGAGCAGGTTGTCGCGCGACACCCCCAACACCACAGCACCGAGTTTCGTGAGTTCTTTGTGGTGATCGCGGAACTGCATCGCTTCCGTCGTGCACCCCGGAGTGTTGTCTTTGGGGTAGAAATACAGCACCAGGAACTTTCCCGCAAAGCTATGCTGGGTGAACTTCAGCCCGCCGGTGGCTTGGGCCTCGATGTCGGGAAGGGCTTTGTTGAGCGCTGGCGTCATGAGGTCGGCTTCTCGTGTTGGGGAACCAGCGCCGGTTGAACCCAGCGCCAGCCCCCGTTGCAGGGGGCGCCTGATCAACCGAACCAGACGCAGTCCGCGATTATACGGGAGCGTCAAGTCTTGCGCGTTTCAGCCCAGGATGAGGGCTGCCAGCACCTTGCGTCCCTCGGACGTCAGCACGCTGTAGGTGCGGCAGGCGGCGGCCACGTCCATCGCGTCCAGGCCGATGCCCGCTCGCATCAGCGACTGTGTGAGCCTAGGCTGCACGTGCTGAAGCCGCGCTCCGGTGCCCAGCAACACCAGCTCGGGTGCGTGCTCCAGCAGGCCCTCGAAGTGCTCGCTTCGTAGCGCCTCGAAACTCGCCACCGGCCAGGGCATCACCGAGCCGATCCAGGGCACCAGCACCGACTGGCGATGGGCTTGGCCGTTGACCCACACGCAGCCGGGCTCGACCCGCGTCAGTTGATTGCCCCCGAGGGCGGTGTCGAGTTGGAACTTCATGAATTCGCAGCCGACGAAGGCTAGAGGGTCTCGTGTGTTGAAATTGGTGCGCCGCACACTATAGAGAGTGCCCTCCCGGAGCCCGTGTCTTGAAACCCCTGCACAAGTCCAGCAAATTGGCCAACGTGGCCTACGACATCCGTGGCCCCGTGCTGGAAAAAGCCCGTCAGATGGAAGACGAGGGCCAGAAGATCATCAAGCTGAACATCGGCAACGTCGCCGCGTTCGGGCTGATGCCGCCCGACGAGATCGTGCAGGACATGATCCGCAACCTGCCCAGCACCGAGGCGGCGGGCTACACCGACAGCAAGGGCCTGTTCGCCCCGCGCCGCGCCATCGTGCACTACACGCAGCAGCAGGGCGTGGCAGGGGTGACGGTGGACGACGTCTACTTGGGCAACGGCGCGTCGGAGTTGGTGCAGATGGCCGTGATGGCCCTGCTCAACGATGGGGACCAACTGCTGATCCCCTCGCCCGACTTCCCGCTGTACACCGCGGTCACCGGCTTGGCCGGCGGCGTGCCCGTGCACTACCGCTGCGACGAGAGCGAGGGCTGGCTGCCGGATCTGGACGACATCCGCGCCAAGATCACGCCGCGCACCCGTGGCATCGTCGTCATCAACCCAAACAACCCCACGGGCGCTCTCTACCCGAACGAGACCCTGCTCGGCATCATCGACATCGCGCGCGAGCACGGCCTGGTCATCCTGGCCGACGAGATCTACGACAAGACCCTGTTCGACGGCGTCAAGCACACGGCCATGGCCTCGCTGGCCGACGACGTGCTGTTCGTGACCTTCAACGGCCTGTCGAAGAACTACCGCAGCTGTGGCTACCGCGCCGGCTGGATGGTGGTGAGTGGCGCCAAGCGCGACGCCAAGGACTACATCGAAGGCCTGAACATGCTGGCCTCGCTGCGCCTGTGCGCCAACACGCCCGGTCAGCTGGCCATCCAGACGGCCTTGGGCGGCTACCAAAGCATCAACGACCTGGTGGCGCCCGGCGGGCGCTTGACCCGCCAGCGCGACCGGGCCTACGAGCTCATCACCGCCATCCCGGGCGTGAGCTGCGTCAAGCCCAAGGCGGCGCTGTACATGTTCCCCAGGCTGGACCCCAAGGTCTACCCCATCGCCGACGACCAGCAGTTCGCCTACGAGCTGCTGGCCGAAGAGAAGGTGCTGATCGTGCAAGGCACCGGCTTCAACTACCCCACGCCCGACCACTTCCGGTTGGTGTTCCTGCCCCATGTGGACGATCTGGAAGAGGCCATCGGCCGCATCGCCCGATTCCTCGCTGGCTACCGAAAGAAACACGCGTCATGAAACCCATCAAAGTTGGCCTGCTGGGCTTTGGCACCGTCGGCGGCGGCACCTACCAAGTGTTGACGCGCAACCAAGAAGAAATCAGCCGCCGCGCCGGTCGTCGCATTGAGGTCGCCGCCGTGTGCCGGCGCGATCTGGCCGCGGCGCGCGCCCAGGTGGGCGAGGGCGTGCGCGTGGTCGCCGATCCGATGGAGATCATTCGCGACCCCGACATCGACATCGTGGTCGAACTCATCGGTGGTGAGGGCGTGGCGCGCGAGGTGGTGATGGCGGCCATCGCCGCGGGCAAGCACGTGGTGACCGCCAACAAGGCCCTGCTCGCGGTGCATGGCAACGAGGTCTTCTCGTCGGCCCGCGACAAGGGCGTGATGGTGGCCTTCGAGGCCGCCGTGGCCGGGGGCATTCCCATCATCAAGGCCCTGCGCGAAAGCCTGGCGGGCAACCGCATCGAGTGGGTGGCCGGCATCATCAACGGCACCACCAACTTCATCCTGAGCGAGATGCGGGCCAAGGGCCTGGACTTCGCCACCGTGCTGAAGGAAGCTCAACGCCTGGGCTACGCCGAGGCCGACCCGACCTTCGACATCGAGGGTGTGGACGCGGCGCACAAGCTCACCATCCTGAGCGCGATCGCCTTCGGCATCCCGGTGCAGTTCGCCAAGGCGCACGTCGAGGGCATCAGCCAGTTGCAGGCGGTGGACATCAAGTACGCCGAGCAACTCGGCTACCGCATCAAGCTCTTGGGCATCACGCGCCGCCGCAATGAATTGGGCGGCATCGAGCTGCGCGTGCACCCGACCCTGGTGCCGACGCAGCGCTTGATCGCCAACGTCGAAGGCGCGATGAACGCCGTCATGGTGCAGGGCGATGCCGTGGGCACCACGCTGTACTACGGCAAGGGCGCCGGCGCCGAACCCACCGCCTCCAGCGTGGTGGCCGACATCGTCGATGTGACCCGCCTGGCCACGGCCGACCCCGACCACCGCGTGCCCCACCTGGCCTTCCAGCCCGACCAGATGCAGGGCACGCCCATCTTGCCCATGGACGGGGTGCGCACCGCCTACTACCTGCGCTTGCGTGTGGCCGACGAAACCGGCGTTCTCTCACGCATCACCACCATCCTGGCCGAGAACGACATCAGCATCGACGCCGTGCTGCAGCGTGAAAGCCTGGAGGGCGAGCGCCAGACCGACCTGATCATCCTGACCCACGTGACCGTTGAAGAACGCATGAACCGCGCCCAAGAGTTCATGCAAAGCCTGCCCTCGGTGCTGGCGCCCATCGCCCGCATCCGCAAGGAAGAGTTGGCCTGATGAAGTACGTTTCCACCCGCGGCGGCGGCCTACAGAAGCGCTTCTGCGACATCCTGCTCGAAGGCCTGGCCGACGACGGTGGCCTCTACCTGCCCACGCACTACCCGCAGGTCGATGCGGCCACCTTGGCGCGCTGGCGGACCTTGAGCTACGCCGAGTTGGCGTTCGAGATCCTGTCGCTCTACATCGACGACATCCCGGCCGAGGACCTGCGCCGCTTGACGGCCCAGACCTACCGCGCCGAGGTCTTCGGCGGCCGGCCCGAGATCACCCCGCTGCACACCCTGGAGCCGGGTTTGCACCTGCAAGAGCTGTCCAACGGGCCCACACTGGCCTTCAAGGACATGGCCATGCAGTTGCTGGGCGCCCTGTTCGAGTACGAACTGGGTCGCCGCGGCGAAGCGCTCAACATCCTGGGCGCGACCAGCGGCGACACCGGCAGCGCCGCCGAGTACGCGATGCGCGGCCGTGCCGGTGTGCGCGTGTTCATGCTCAGCCCGCACGGCCGCATGAGCGCCTTCCAGCAGGCGCAGATGTTCAGCTTGCAAGACGCGAACATCCACAACCTCGCGGTGCGCGGCGTGTTCGACGACTGCCAGGACATCGTCAAGGCGGTGTCGAACGACTTGGCGTTCAAGAAGAGCCGTCGCATCGGCACGGTCAACAGCATCAACTGGGCGCGCTTGTTGGCCCAGGTCGTGTACTACTTCGCCGGCTACTTCCAGGCCACGAAAGACGCCCCCGGTCTCCGCTCCGCTTCGCCACCCCCCGAGGGGGCCACGCCGGCTTGGGGCGGCCCGGCGCCGGCGGCCAACGATCTGCCCCGCGTGAGCTTCACCGTGCCCAGTGGCAACTTCGGCAACGTGTGCGCCGGCCACGTGGCGCGCCAGATGGGCCTGCCGATCGCGCAGTTGGTGGTGGCCACCAACGAGAACGATGTGCTGGACGAGTTCTTCCGCACCGGTCGCTACGCGCCGCGCGGCGCGGCGCAAACCCACGCGACCAGCAGCCCGAGCATGGACATCAGCAAGGCCAGCAACTTCGAGCGCTTCATCGCCGACCTGTTCGGCCGCGACGGTGCGCGGGTTCATTCGGCCTTCACGTCCCCTTCGTTTGAGCTGAGTGCGGCTGAGAAGGCCGAGGTCGAGGGGCGCTACGCCTTCGCCTCGGGCCGCAGCAGCCACGCCGATCGCCTGACCACCATTCGCACCTGCCAGCAGCGCTACGGGCGCCTGATCGACCCGCACACGGCCGACGGCTTGAAGGTGGCGCTGGAGCGCCGGCAAGCCGGCGTGCCCATGATCGTGTTGGAGACGGCGCTGCCGGCCAAGTTCGCCGAGACCTTGCGAGAGGCCACGGGGCAAGAGCCCCCGCGCCTGGCGGGCCTGGAGGGCATCGAAGCCCTGCCCAAGCGCGTGACCGTGATCGACAACGACGTGCAGGCGGTGCGCACTTTCATCGACGCCCATGTTGACCCGCGCTGAGGCGCTGCAGCGCTTGCTGGCCGGCGTGACGCCGGTCTCCGAGGTCGAGACCCTTCCCACGGCGCAATGCCTGGGCCGCGTGCTGGCGGCCGAGGTGGTGGCCACGCTGGACGTCCCGCCCGCCGACAACAGCGCCATGGATGGCTATGCGCTGCGTGCGGCCGATGCAGGGGGCGAATGGCCTGTGAGTCAGCGCGTGCCAGCCGGCCACTGGCCAGGGCCTTTGGCGCCTGGCACTGTGGCGCGGGTCTTCACCGGCGCGACGCTTCCCCCTGGCGCCGATGTTGTGGTCATGCAAGAGCACTGCCCCACGCGCACCGACGAGGCCGGGCGGGTCTGGGTGCGGGTGCCGGCCGAGCTTCGCGCTGGCCAGCACATCCGCCGCCGTGGCGAGGACATTCAAGCCGGCGCCCCCCTGCTGCCAGCCGGCACCCGACTCAACGCCGCGGCCTTGGGCTTGGCGGCCTCGGTGGGTTTGGCGGGCTTGAGCGTGCGCCGTCGTCTGCGGGTGGCCTTGTTTTCCACGGGCGACGAATTGGTGATGCCGGGCGAGCCTTTGCCGCCTGGGGCCATTTACAACAGCAATCGGTTCACTTTGCGGGCCTTGCTGGAGGGGCTGGGCGCTGAGGTTCAAGACCTCGGTCTTGTTCCCGACCGCTTGGAGGCCACGCAAGCGGCCTTGCAGCACGCGGCCGCCCAGGCCGACGTGATCGTCACCAGCGGGGGGGTGTCGGTGGGCGAAGAAGACCACGTCAAGCCCGCCGTGCAGGCCCTGGGTCGCCTGGACCTGTGGCAAGTGGCCATCAAGCCGGGCAAGCCCTTCGCCCACGGCGCCGTGCGGCGCGCCGACGGCACCGAGACCGTGTTCGTGGGCTTGCCGGGCAATCCGGTTTCCAGCTTCATCACCTTCCTTGTCTTGGCCCGCCCGCTGCTTCTGGCTTGCATGGGGGCGCGGTCCGCCGCGCCCACCCGTCTGCGCTGGCCCGCTGGCTTCGCTTGGCCCAAGGCCGACCCCAAGCGAGAGGAGTTCTTGCGCGTGCGTTTGGAAAGCGACGGCCGCCTGGGCCTGCATCCCAACCAGGGGTCGGGGGTGCTCAGCAGCCTGGCGTTTTCGGATGCCTTGGCCGTGCTGGCGCCCGGGCAGACGGTGCAGTCGGGCGATACGCTCGACGCTTGGCTGTTGACGGAACTGACGTGCTGACCCTTAAGTACTTCGCTCGCTTGCGCGAGCAACTGGGCGCTCAAGAAGAGCGCCCTTGCGTGCCCGGACAAAGCCTGGGCCAGCTGCGCGACGCCCTGATCGCGCAAGGGGGCGCGCACGCCGAAGCCTTGAGCCGCGCTCATTTCCTGCGTTGCGCAGTCAACCAACAGATGGCCGACGAATCGGCACTGCTGCACGACGGCGACGAGGTGGCGTTTTTTCCCCCGGTGACGGGCGGCTGAGGGCGCGCACGATGCAGGGCCTGCACCTGTGCGCCGACTTGCGCGGCTGCGATCCCGAGGCCGCTTGGATGACCGAGGTGGACGCCTTGCGCGCCTTGTGCGTGCCCGCAGTTCAGGCCGTCGGCCTCACGGCCGTGGCCGAGCGCTTCCATGGCTTCAGCCCCGAAGCGCCGGGTCAAGCCGCCGGGGTGACCGGGGTGGTGCTGCTGGCCGAAAGCCACTTGGCGGTGCACACCTGGCCCGAAAGCGGCGACGTCAGCGTGGATGTCTACGTGTGCAACCGCGGGCAGGACAACGGCGACAAGGCCCGTGCGCTGCTGGAGCGCCTGCTGGTGACGATGGCGCCCCGCACGCACCAGGTCCAGGCCGTGCAACGCGGCGCCACAATCGGTTCAAGCTCTTGAACCTTTGAAGGACCGCTGCCGATGCCCCAAGGCCCCGCGCTGGAACAGTTGGCTCAGGTGTTTGCCGACTGCAAGCCCTTGTTCTTCGCCTTGGCCGAAACGCCGCGGCAACAGATCATGCTGCTGCTGACGGAGCACCACGAGATGAACGTGGGGCAGTTGGCCGATCGCCTGCCGCTGTCGCGCCCGGCCATTTCGCATCACCTGAAGATCCTTCGACAAGCCGGCTTGTTGGAGGTGCGCCAGCAGGGCACGGAAAACTACCACCGGCTGACCGCCGAGCCCGCCCTGGCCCTGATCGAGCGCTGGGTGCTGGGTCAACGGGCCTTGGGTTGATTCGGAGGTTGGGTGTCGCAGCGGCGAATGCAGCAGGTGGTGCGACCGGTTGGGTGTCAATCGCTCGGCCCCGGCACATGCCGACACCGGTGAGTCAGCCCGTCGCTCAACCGATCAGGGCCTCGGCCGCTTGCCAGCCGGCATAGAACGCCTCTTCGAACACGGAATAGCCGGCCAAATCGGCGTGGGCGAAGCGCACACGGCCACCCGACTGGCGCAGCGCCGCCAAGGCGCCTTGGGCGACTTCGCGGCGCACGCCGGGGCGGGGCACGGCCATCGCATGTCCCCAGCGTGTCAGGCGCACGGCTTGCAGGTGCTCGGGAAGGTCGGGGTGTGTGGGGCGAAGCGTGTCGATCACGCGCTGGGCCCATGTTCGGGCGCTGTCCTGCAGGAGCCGGGCGCGTTCGGCGGCGGGCAAGGCCCAGTACAGGGTCAGCACCTGCGGGCCAGGGCGCGGGTCGAGGGTTTGGTGACGAGCGTTCACGTAGCCCAGGGTCGGGCTGTCGCGCATCACGTTGTCCCAGGCTGGAGGCGCGCCCAGGCGGTTGGACAAGGGGGCGCTCAGCGCGAGGTTGGCCACCAGCCAGGGCGCGCGTGCCAGTTGGACGCTCTTGAGCGCTGCATGCGGTCCGCGCAGCAGCCGCTGGGCGACGAACAAGGGTACGGCCATCACCAGGTGCCGGGCGTGCCAGGTCTCGGCGCCGTCCGGGCCCAACACCTGGGCGATCACGCCATGGCGTTCTTCGTCCACCCGCCAGACCAGCCGTTGCAGGTGGATGGCACCGGCCAGTGGCGCGCTCAGGCCCCGTACCAGCCACGCATTGCCGTCGGGCGCGGTCAGCACGGGGGGCTGGGAGGCTTGGGGGTCGTCATCATCGCCAGGGTCGCCGGGCACATGAAAGCCGTGGCGACTCGCGAAGTACTGCAGCCCGGCCCAGGCAGAGACCTCGTCGGCACCGGCGCCGTAATCGTCGCGGCAACAGTAGTCCAGATACCAGCGCAAACCAGGATCCAGCAAACTTTGCGCGCTCAACCAAACGGAAAAGGTCGTGGCGTCCAAGCTGGCATGCATCGCCTGGAATGGGGCGCGATGCGTGGGCAAGACAAAGCCTTGACGCATCGCCTCGCGCACTTGTGCCGCGAACAATCGGTATTCCGCGCGGGTCTTGCTATCACCGGGGATGGGTAGCAGGCCGGCGTGCCAAGCCCCCTGGTCGTACAGGCGTTCGGCTGGCGCATGGACCTGCCAAGCCTCCCGCGCCTGCCAGCCGCCCAGCCCCCGCTCGGCTGCGCCCAATTCGATCAGCAAATCTTGCAACTCCGGCAATGACGAACCGGGTTGCGGCAGGTAGTGCGCGCCCAGGGGACAAGGCTGGCCTTGGACCACGCCGCCCTGCGCATTGCCACCGGCCTGGAGGTCCCACTCCAGCACCGCCACGTCGATGCCACGACGCCGCATCTGGCGTGCCGCCGTGAGTCCAGCCACACCCGCACCCACGACCAGCACTTGCGTGCGCCGCGATCGTCCTGCCTGGACGGACGGGGCGCTGCGGAGCGCATGGGCGCGTGCGGGATCGGGACCCAGCCATGACGCGTCGAGCTCCGCAGGTGCCGGAGCACAGCCAGCCATCGCCGCCAACGAGGGCCAGGGCAAGGCGAGGAAGGGGCGTCGCCTCAATGCACCGCGCCCCACTCGCGCAAGAAGTGCTGCACCAGCACCGGGTCAGAGGCCCGATTCACCCCGCCAGGAACCCGTGACATGTCGGGCGGGAAGCTCATCAGCAAGGGCAGCGTTTCCGGCGTCAGGAAACGCAAGCCCGGCGGAAGCTTGGTGGGAGACTGCCAAGCCCGACGCCCGGCGATGACGAAGCCCCACTCCCCAAAACTCGGCACGTTGGCGTGGTAGGCCGTGGTTTGCAGGCCGACAGCCTCCAGGGTGTCGACCACCGTCCAATAGCTGTGGCGCGCAATGAGCGGTGACGTGGCCTGAACGACCAGGAAGCCACCGGCATTCAAGTGCTCGAGCACGCGCTGGTAGAACGTGGTGGAGTACAGCTTGGCAATCTGGTGGTTGCTGGGGTCAGGGAAGTCCGCGATCACCACGTCGTAGCCCCCCGGCTGCGGTTGTTCCGCGAGCCAAGCATGGGCGTCGGCGTGCACCACGCGCACCTTGGGGTGCCGCAGGGCGTTGCCATTCAGGCGCGAGAGTTGCGGACTTTGTGCCAAACGCGTGACCTGTTCGTCGAGCTCCACCAAGGTGATGCTCTCGATCCCGGGGTATCGCAGCAACTCGCGGACGGCCAGGCCATCGCCGCCCCCCAAAACCAACACCCGTTTCGGCGCGCCGTGGCCAGCCATGGCGGGATGCACCAGGGCCTCGTGATAGCGGTATTCGTCGCGCTCGTGAAACTGCAGATTGCCATTGAGGAACAGCTTCACCCCGGTGTGGCCCTCTGTCACCACGACGCGCTGGTAGGGGCTGCTCTGTCGCAACACGATCGATTCGCCGTAGTACCGCTGCTCGGCCCACAGGGTCAGACGTTCGGCACCTGCCCAGGCGGCGATCAACAGGCCCAACGCCGCGACACAAGCCAGCGCATGGGCCCGCCACGCGCGCAACTGGTGCCGAAACATCCACAGCGCCCAGAGCGCGACCGCCCAGTTCAGCAGCCCGAAGAACAACCCGGTGCGCACCAAGCCCAAGTGGGGCACCAGCAGCAACGGAAAGGCCACTGCCACGAGCAGTGCGCCCAGGTAGTCGAAGGTCATCACCTGGCTGACCAATTCGCGCAGGCTCGCTCGTTCGCCTTGGGCATGGTCCTTCAAGATGCGCATCACCAGGGGAATCTCGAGCCCCACCAAGGTGCCCACCAGCAACACCAAGCCGTACAGCAGCACACGAAAGCTGGTGTCGGCTCCTGGTGGCAGCACGCTGTGTGCCGCGAACAACCCCATGGGCAGCAACCCGCCCACCAGCGCCACCATCAACTCGATGCGCAGGAACTGGGCGATCAACTGGCGCTGGACGTAGCGGCTGAGGAAGGAGCCGATGCCCGAGGCGAACAAGTACGCCCCGATGATGGTGCTGAATTGAAGCACCGAGTCACCCAGCAAGTAGGACGCCAGGGCGCCTGCGGCCAACTCGTACGCCAAACCGCACGCGGCGATGAAGAAGGCGCTCGTGAGCAGCAGGACCTCCGCATGGGAGGCTTTGCTGGAGGAGGGAGTCGGTTCCATGAGTCGAAAGTGGGCCTCAGGGCGTACCCGAGCAGCCTCAGTTCACCGCGCAGGCGGCGGGGACGGAGGGTGAGGCTTGGTGGCGGGAGCTAGTGGATCGCGGCCGCGACGATCAGGCCGATCGCGATGCCTTTGGCAGCCACGACGATCGCCAGCGCCAGGTTGCGGTGTTCCACGATCTCTTCCCACAGTTTGTAGGGAGAGATCTTGTCCACGATGATGAAGCTGATCCAGAAGATCAAGACGCCGAGCAGCGCGTACAGGGTGGTGCCGCCGATGGCCAGCAGGCTCATCCATTCAGGTTTCATGGTGGATTTCTCCTTGAAGTCGATGGGTCATTTGTGGCCTCCGCCCCAACTGCCGCCACTGCCTCCAGAGCCCGAGTAGCCGCCGCTTCGACGTTGGTTGGCCAAACAGCTCTGGTACTCGGCGCTCTGGGGACCGAAAGTTTGCTTGGTGCTCTCGCAGGGTTCATCGCTGCACGCCTTCATCAGCCCTACGATCAGCAGGGCTAAGACCACAAACACGATGAGCCCCTTGAGGGTCTCGCCTCCGCCGCTCAGCGGTGAGGCGTCGCGCTGGATTTGCTTTTGCTGCTGTGGGTTCAAGCCAAAGGCCTGGGCCACCTCGCTCGCGTCCATGGCGCGCCCCAGGCTCCAGGTGACTTCCTGATCGCTGCGTTCGCAGCTCAGGAACTGGTCGCCGCGGCGGTAGTCGGCCACGTCGGTGAGTTCGTCGCGTCGCACCCGCCAGAAGAACTCGCCCAGCACATGCGTCGTGACGGCTTGATAGCGTTCGTGCAGGTTGAACTGCTGCCCTTGCCATTGCACGCCGGCCCCCACTGGGCTGGGGGCCCCGGTGAGCACGGAGACCACGCTCCAGCCCTCATCGCTGTCCACCAGAAAGGCGAAGCCGCGCAGTCGGTTGTAGAGCAGGTATTCGCGCCAGAAGTACTGCTCGTCGTCGCCCCGGGTGCAGCGCTCCAGGAAGCCGACGACCTGCCACGGTTCGCGGGCCCCGCCTTTGATCAGCGCCAGCTTGCCGGTGCGGCCCAGTGGGATGGGCGGCTCCATGCCGATGGCCTGCTCGTGGTGGCGCAGGGCCTGACCCGGCCCGCCCGAGAGATCGACCACCGCCTGGCACTGCCCGCAGGTCACCGACAGGGCTTGGTTGAGATGCGGCTGGATGGCCGACCCGCAACTTGGGCAGGACAAGCTTCGACCCGCCCACTGGGCGACTGACTCGTCGCGCAGGTTGACCAGCTTCAGATCGGCCAGCTCCACGGGCCGACCCACGCTCCAGCGTGGTGCTTCACCGTCGCAGTACTCCAAGGATCCGACCGAGTCGCGGCTGGAGCGCAGCTCGGCCACGAACACGGCCTGCCCCAGCTTGGGCGCTTGGGGCAGTTCGCCCTCGGCGGCGTGAAGGGTCGCAGCGGTCAGTGCCGCCACCCGATAGCCCTCGCCGTCCACCACTTGCTGGGCGCCCAGCTTCAGCTCGGTCTGGGCGGGAGGTTGCGCCAGCGGCAGCGGCCAGCTCAGCACGAAGCGGCCGTTGTCCTCGCTCAGCCAGGCGGATTTGCCCGATGCGTCAAAGAAGGCGTGCCACTCGCTCCAACAGCCGCCTTCGTAGGCCAGCTGGACGCGACCCAGCGCGGTGAACGGGGCACCCTGCCAGCTGCCTTGGGTGCCGATTTGCAGCGGCGAGTAGTCGGCGAAGAGCTCGGCGCTTTCACCGGTGCGCAGCAGGGTCTCGCCGTCGCGCAGCAAAGTGCTGCGGCAAAAGCTGCACACGGCGCTCGCACTGTGCGCCGAGGCGAACTCGACGGGCGCGCCGCAGTTGGGACAGGCGGCGCGCCAACGCCGTTGCGTTGGCGCGGGCGTTTCGTCAGCCAAAGCTCAATGCCCGTTGGGGTGCGCCTCCGCGCGGGGCGCCTGCGCCAGGGCGGACGGCCTCGGCGCGGCGGGGTCCCGTTGTCACAGCTTGGAGAGGAGCTCGGCCTTTTTGGTGGCGAACTCTTCGTCGCTGAGGATGCCTTTGGACTTCAGGTCGCCCAGCTTTTCGATCAGGGCGATCACATCCTCGGCTTTGACCGCCGCGGGTGCCGCTGCTGCCGAGGCGGCAGCCTGCACGGCCGGGTTCACACCGGCCAAGCCCGCTTGCATCTGTTGCGCCAGCACCTGCCCCATGGCCACACCGGCCCCCAGGCCCATGGCGTCGCCCATGACGCCGCTGCCGCCACCGTTGGCCACGCCCTCGGCCATCTTGGGGATGGCCTGGGCGGTTTGGTACTGCATGAACTGGCCCATGTTGTTGCCGATCATGCCCATGCCGATCTTCTGGTCGAGGATCTTTTGCAGTTCCTCGGGCAGGGACACCGATTGCACCGTCACGGCTTCGAGCTTCAAGCCCAAAGCCTCGAAGGCTGGACCGGTGGCTGCCTCCATGGCCTTGGCGAACTCGATCTGGTTCGCGGCCAGGTCCAGGAAGGGGATGCCCGATTGCGCGATGCCGTCGGAGATGTGCTGCAGCATCACGCCGCGCAACTGGCCGTCCAGGTCGGTGACGGTGTAGTTGTCGCGCGTGCCGCTGATCTCGGTGTGGAACTTCTTCGGGTCGACGATGCGGTAGGCGTAGTTGCCGAAGGCGCGCAGGCGCACCGCGCCGAAGTCCTTGTCGCGGATGGTGATCGGCTGCGCCGTGCCCCAGCGCTGGTCGATCTGTTGGCGCGTGCTGAAGAAGTAAACGTCGCTCTTGAACGGGCTCTCGAAGAGCTTGTCCCAGTTCTTCAGGTAGGTGAGCACCGGCAGGGTTTGGGTCGTCAGCTTGTGCGTGCCGGGTCCGAAGACGTCGGCCACCTTGCCCTCGTTGACGAAGACGGCCATTTGGCTTTCCCGCACGACGAGCTGGCCGCCGTACTGGATTTCGAAATCCTTCATGGGGTAGCGCCAGGCCAGCGTGCCGTCGCCGGACTCCGTCCACTGCAGGATGTCGATGAACTGTTTCTTGATGAAATCCATCAGGCCCATGGTGCTTTCCTTTGATGCACAACGCCGTCAAGCGACGGCGGTTGCAGTATCCCCAAAAGCGGGACACAAAAAAGCCCACCGGCTTGCGCTGGTGGGCCAAGTCGGCGCCCCGAAGGGGCCCCGAGGAGACGACCGTGAATCAGGCCGCGCGTTTGGCGGTCTTGGTGGTCTTGGTGGTCGTGGCGTTCAGCGTCTGGAAGTTGGACTCGGCCACTTCAGCCACTTGCTTGGCGGCCTTTTGGGCCGACTCGAACGCGTTGTTGGCGGCGGCCAGCGTGCTCTTGGCCAAAGCGACGACGTTTTCGGTGCCGGCCGGTGCGTTCTTGGCCAGGTTGTCCACCAGGCCGTCGAACTTGGACTTGACGTCACCCAGTTGGGCCTCGACCAGCTTGCCCAGTTCGGCGCTGGTGTTCAGGCCGATGTCGGCCACGTGGCGACCATAGGCAGCCAGCTTTTCGCCGCTGGGTTGCAGCAGGCCCGTTTGCAGGGCGATCAGTTCTTGGGCGTCCTTCACCGACAGCAGGGCGGCCGTGGTTTCGGCGGCTTCGGTCAGCGAGGTCTTGGCCACTTGCAGGTTCAACTCGGCCAGCTTTTCGGCGCCGCTGAACGCGGTGGCGCCGAAGGTGAAGGCGGCTTGGGCGTAGGACTTTTGGGCGGCAAGGAATTGCTCGGGCGTCATCATGGCAGGCTCCTGGTTGAGTGTGGTGGGCAGTGTTTTGTGCACTGCAGCATGAGGCGAAGTATAGGCAGCGCTGGCGCAAACGCAAGCACTTTTTTGCACTGCAACAATTCATTCACACATGCAAGTTCATCACTTCGACGCCCAGCCCTTGGTGGTGCCGCCGGGCCACCGCTTCCCGCACCACAAGTACCGGGCTTTGCTGGAGCGTTTGCAAGGCGAGCCGGACTTGCGCTTGAAGCAGGCGCCGGCTGCTGGGTGGAGCGACATCGAGCGCGTGCACGAGCCCGGCTATGTGGCGCGGGTGCGCGACGGGGGGCTGAGCGCGGCAGAGCAGCGGGAGATTGGCTTCCCCTGGAACCCGGACATGCCGGTACGGGCCCAGCACTCCGTGGGGGCGACGCTCGCGGCGACACAGGTTGCGTTGGAGGAGGGCGTGGGCCTGAACCTGGGTGGCGGCACCCACCACGCGCGAGCCGATGCGGGCGGTGGCTTTTGTGTGTTCAACGATGTGGCCGTGGCGGCACGCTGGCTGCAGGCCTCGGCCCGTGCCGAGCGGGTGCTGGTGATCGATCTGGACGTCCATCAAGGCAATGGCACCGCTGCCGTGTTCGCCAACGACCCGCGGGTGTTCACGCTGAGCCTGCACGGCGAGAAAAACTTCCCCTTCCGCAAGGTGGCCAGCAGCCTGGACGTGGACTTGCCCGACGACTGCGGCGATGCCGCCTATCTGGCCGCATTGGACGCGGCGCTGGCCGCCGTGGCGGCTCGATTCGATGGGCCGCAGTTCGCGTTCTATCTGGCGGGCGCCGACCCGCACGAGGGCGATCGTCTGGGGCGGCTGCGCCTGAGCTCAGGGGCCATGGCCGTGCGCGATGCCCGCGTGTTCGATTGGTTGTGGGCGCGCCGCGTGCCGGTGACCGTGGTCATGGCCGGGGGTTACCCGACCGATTTGGAACGCATGCTGGACGTGCAGGTGAACACCGTCCGCTTGGCGCGGGGGCTTTGGTCCCGATGGAACAATGCCGGCCACTTTCCGGAGACTCCATGACGGCGACGCCCCCTTCGATGAGTGTGTTCGACGCGCTGCACGCCCGGCATTCGGTGCGCGCTTTCCTGCCCACGCCGGTTCCGCGGGACACGATCGAGGCCATCTTGGCCGATGCGGCCACGGCGCCGTCGGGCACCAACATCCAGCCCTGGCGGGTGCGGGTGCTGACGGGCGACGCGCTGAGGCGCGTGGTGGACGGCGCCCTGGCCATCCACAACGACCCGATTCAGGCCACCAAGTTGGAGGCCGAGTATTCCTACTACCCGCTGGAGTGGGTGTCACCGTTCGTGGATCGACGCCGCAAGGTGGGCTGGGACATGTACGGCCTGCTGGGCATCGGCAAGGCCGACAAGGACAAGATGCACGCCCAGCACGGGCGCAATTACTGCTTCTTTGATGCCCCGGTCGGCTTGATCTTCACCGTGGACCGTGTGCTGACTCAAGGCGCTTGGGTGGACTACGGCATGTTCCTGCAATCCTTGATGCTGGCGGCCAAGGCCCGCGGCCTGGACACTTGCCCGCAAGCGGCCTGGATCCATTACCACCGGCAGTTGTCGGCGTGGTTGGACTTTGCCCCCAATGAAATGCTGGTTTGCGGCATGGCTTTGGGCCATGCCGACCCCGATGCGGTGGTGAACCGCTTGCGCACCGAGCGCGCGCCCGTGGCCGGCTTTACCACCTTCATCGAAGCATGAGCGGGCTCGCGTGGGTGGCTTTGCTGCCGCTGTTGGTGGGCAGCCCGCTGTGCTTTGCGCTTGGCGCACGCAACACGGCCGCGCGCCGCGCGGCTGCTGCGGTGGCGGCCGCCCTCACGGCGCTGGTGAGCCTGGGCCTGCTCCTGGTCCAAGCCGATGGCGTGCTGGCGGGGCATGTGGTGCTGACGCAGGCGGAGTGGGTGCCTGCCATCGGTCTGAATGCCAGCTTCCGGCTGGATGCGCTGAGCCTGATGTTCGCTGCGCTGATCGCCGGCATGGGGGTGCTGGTGGTCATGTATGCCGCCTTCTACTTGCACCAGGACGATCCAGCAGGCAAGTTCTTCGGCACGCTAATGTTGTTCATGGCAGCGATGTTGGGCATCGTGTTGTCCGACAACCTGCTGCTCTTGCTCGTGTTTTGGGAGCTCACCAGCATCTCCAGCTTCTTGCTGATTGGCTACTGGGGCGGCCGGGAAGAGTCTCGCCAAGGCGCCCGCATGGCCTTGGCCATCACCGGCGGAGGCGGGCTGGTCATGTTGGCCGGCATCGTGCTGTTGGGGCAGGTCGGTGGCAGCTTCGAGTTGTCGGTGCTGTTGAGCAAAGGCGCCGAGATCCAGGCGCACCCTTTGTACCCTGTGATCTTGGGCTTGATCCTCGTCGGGTGCTTCACCAAGAGCGCTCAGATGCCCTTCCACTTCTGGCTTCCCGAGGCCATGGCGGCGCCCACCCCAGTGTCCGCCTACCTGCACTCGGCCACCATGGTGAAGGCCGGGCTGTTCATGCTGATGCGAACCTACCCCATCTTGGGTGGCACGCCGCTGTTTGAAGGCGTGGTGGGCAGCGTGGGGCTGGCAACGATGGTGTTCGCGGCCTTCGTGGCCGTGTTCAAGCACGACCTGAAGGGCCTGCTGGCCTACTCCACCATCAGCCATTTGGGTCTGATCACCTTCCTGATCGGCTTGGCGTCGCCGCTGTCCATGGTGGCGGCGGTTTTCCATGTCTTGAACCACGCCTGCTTCAAGGCAGCCTTGTTCATGAGCGCGGGCATCGTGGACCACGAGACTGGGACGCGCGACCTTCGCAAGCTCGGCGGTCTGATGGCGGCACTGCCCATCGTCGGAACCTTGGTGTTGTTGGCGTCGGCGGCGATGGCGGGTCTGCCGCCGTTCAACGGCTTCATCAGCAAGGAAATGATGCTGCACGAGGCCGTGCACGCCACGCTGTGGGGCGGCGCTCATGTGTGGGTGGTGGTGGCTGCGACGCTGGGCGGTCTGTTTTCGGCGGCGTATTCCTTGCGTCTGGTTCACGACTGTTTCTTCAATGGCCCGGCGCGTGGTCTGCCACAGCCGCAACCGCACGAACCCCCCTGGGGCATGAAGGCGCCGGTCGTGTTGCTGGTGGCGGCATGCCTGTTGGTCGGTTTGGCGCCGATGGTCCTGTTGGGTGACGTGGTTCGGGGTGTGTCGCAGGCGGCGCTGGGGGCGGCACCGCCGCCGTTCGAACTGGCTTTGTGGCACGGGGCTAACACGCCTTTGTTGCTGAGCGCGCTGGCAGTGGTCGGCGGAGCCCTGCTTTACGCGTGGCTGATGCGGGGTCGGCGCCTTCACCGTTACGAACCCACCGGTCGCGGCGGCAAGCGGCTGTTTCATTCGGCGATGGACGCGCTGTTGGCCGGCGCCGGTCGGGGCAGCCACGCGCTGGAGAACGGCTCGCTGCAGCGCTACCTGGCCTGGATGGTGGCTGCGGCCATCGTGGTGGCCGCGGTGCCCTTTTTGGGGGCGGCGCCAGGACCCACGGCGGGCGATCGAGCTTTGATTGCAGCGCCCGCCTTGGCGGTGGGCGTGTGGGTGGCACTGGTGGTGATGGCCGTGACCCTGGTTGTGCTGCACCGCCATCGGTTTGTGGCCACGGTGCTCGCGGGCGGGGTGGGTTTGGTGACATCGCTCACCTTCCTGGCGTTTTCGGCACCCGACTTGGCGCTGACCCAGCTGTCGGTGGATGTGGCGTCGACCGCTCTGTTGTTGATGGGCTTGGCCTTGCTGCCGGCACAAAGCCCGCGCGAATCGGCCTCTTGGCGCCGGTGGCGCGATGCGGCATTGGCCGTCACCGGCGGCGCAGGCGTGGCCTGGCTGACTTGGCTGGCCTTGACCAGCAACCACGACTCGATCGCTTGGTACTTTCTGGAAAAGAGCCTGCCCGAGGGCGGCGGTACCAACGCGGTGAATGTGATCTTGGTCGACTTCCGCGGGTACGACACCTTCGGCGAAATCACAGTGCTGGGCATTGCCGGTGTCGGTGTGCTGGCCCTGCTCGACGGCTGGCGCACCCGGCGCCCGGCCACCGATGCGCAGGGGCGCGCCTGGAGCTTTTCCACCGTGCCCCTGATGCTGCGCGTCGTGGCGCGATTGGTGTTGCCCATCGCCTTGGTGGTTTCCGCTTACATCTACTGGCGGGGTCACAACTTGCCAGGAGGGGGCTTTATCGCGGGCTTGGTCACAGCCGTTGCGCTGGTGTTGCAGTCGATGGCCCTGGGCCATCAGCGGGCCGATGCATTGCTGCATGGCGAGGGTGGCCGCCGTTTCACGCGGTGGATCGGGGCGGGATTGGCCATCGCGGGGCTCACGGGCGTGGGTGCCATGCTGCTGGGGCATCCCTTCTTGACCAGTGCTTTCGGCCACCCAGTCGTCCCGGTGCTGGGCGAATTGCCGCTGGCGAGTGCGGCCTTGTTTGACTTGGGTGTTTACTTGACGGTGGTCGGGGCCACGATGTTGATGATGTCGGCGCTGGCCAGCGCCAGCAAGGGCACGGCGCGGGAGGCGCACGCATGATCTCCATGGAAATGCTGGTGGCCAGTGGCATCGGCTTGGTGACCGCCTGCGGCTTGTACCTGTTGCTGCGCGGGCGCAGCTTCAGCGTGGTGCTGGGCTTGACCTTGCTGGGCTACGCGGTGAATGTGTTCATTTTTGCGATGGGGCGCTTGTGGCGTGGCGCTCCACCGGTGATTTCGGGCTCAGGGCCGTATGCCGACCCGCTGCCGCAGGCTCTGGTCCTCACGGCCATCGTGATCGGTTTTGCCACCACGGGCTTCGTCATCGAACTGGCCTTGCGCAGCCGGCATGACAACGGCAGCGATCACGTGGACGGCGAGGAGCCGGCGGGAGATCGTTCGTGAACTGGGACCTCTTGGCGCATTTGCCAGTGCTTCCGGTGCTCGTGCCGGCGGCCGCGGGCATCTTGCTGCTGCTGCTCGGCGACCATGGCGGCGACCCCGCCCACGGTCACCCTCACCTGGTTCGGGCGCGGCGCGTCGGCCTCGCGGCGGTGTCCATCACTTTGGCGCTGGCCGTGCTGTCGGTGCAGCAGGCGGACACCGGCCGCTTGCTGGTCTACAAAGTGGGGGAATGGCCCGCGCCCTATGGCATTGCGCTGGTGTTGGACCGGCTGTCGGCGTTGATGTTGCTGCTCACAGCCTTGGTGGCCCTGCCGGTGCTTTGGTATGCGCGAGGAGGGTGGGACGCGCACGGGCGCCACTTCCATGCCTTGTTTCTCTTCCAGTTGATGGGCTTGAACGGTGCTTTTGTCACCGGCGACTTGTTCAACCTGTTCGTGTTCTTTGAAGTGCTGCTCATCGCGTCCTACGTGCTGATGCTGCACGGCCAAGGCCGCGAGCGCCTGCGCGTGGGTCTGCACTACGTGGTGCTCAACTTGGCGGCCTCGGCCTTGTTCCTGGTGGGGGTGGCCTTGGTCTATGCCAAGACGGGCACCCTCAATCTGGCCGACCTGGCGATGCGCGTGCCGCAAGTCGCTGGTCCCGATGCCGCCTTGGTTCAAGCGGGCGCGTGGCTGTTGCTGGTGGTCTTTGGATTCAAGGCCGCCTTGCTGCCCTTGTCCCTGTGGTTGCCTGCCACGTACGCGGCCAGCAGCGCGCCCGTGGCCGCGCTGTTCGCGATCATGACCAAGGTGGGTGTGTACGCCATCGTGCGCGTGCATGGCGTGGTGTTCGGTCCCAGCGGTGGCGAGTCGGCGATGGTGGTCGAACCCTTGCTGCTGCCCCTGGCCTTGGGCACGGGGGTGCTGGGGGTGATGGGCGCTTTGGGCGCGCCCACCTTGCAGCGCATGGTGGCTTGGCTCACGGTGGCCTCGGTGGGCACGGTGTTGGTCGCCATCGGGCTCTACAACACGGCCGCTTGGAGCGCGGCCTTTTACTACTTGGTCAACAGCACCTTGGTGGTGGCCGCCTTGTTCTTGCTGGCGGAATTGGTGTCGGCGCAGCGCGGGCAGGCGGCGGGTCAACTCGTTCCGGCGGGCAGCGTCGCGCAACCCACCTTGTTGGGCCTGCTCATGCTGCTGGCGGCGGCTTCGGCGGCGGGACTGCCTCCGCTGCCGGGCTTCATCGGCAAGATCATGGTGCTGGAAGCGGCGTCGACGCACCCTTGGCAGGCAGGCATCTGGACGGTGATTTTGGCGGCTGGCTTCTTCACTCTGGTGGGGCTGGCCCGCGCGGGCAGCATCTTGTTCTGGCATGTGCGTGAGGACGTTCCCAACGCCCAGGCGGGGGCCAGCCCCTCCTTGATGGCCGCGATGCTGAGCCTGCTGGCCTTGAGCGTGGCCATGAGCGTTTGGGCGGCTCCGTTGCAGCGTTACACCCATGCGGCCGCTGTGCAGTTGCAGGACACCGCCGCCTACGCCAACGCCGTGCTGGGCCCGGAGAAAGGCGTCAGCACACGCCCGTACCGATTTGATCCTCCGGAGGCCAGGCCATGAGCCCCTCGCGTCGCCCCTGGTGGCCCCACCCTTGGTTGTCGGGTCTGCTGTTGGTCGTGTGGCTGGTGCTGCAGCACAGCGTGGCACCGGCCCATGTGCTCAGCGGCTTGGCCATGGCGTGGGGCCTGCCGTGGTGTCTGGTGGGTTTTCTGGGAGCTGCGTCCAAGCCCCGCCGTTGGGGTCTCATCCTGCGTTTCGCGGCGCTGGTGCTGTGGGACATCGTGGTGTCCAACCTCGTCGTGGCCCGCATCGTGCTCAATCCTTGGTCGCGTCCCCAGCCGGCGTGGGTGCCCGTGCCGGTCGAGCTCAAAGACCCGCTGGCGCGCACCCTGCTCGCCAGCATCATCACCACCACCCCAGGCACGGTGTCCTGCGTGATGCAGGAGGAAGGCGGCATCCTGGTGCACGCGCTGGACTGTCGCGATCCAGCAGCGCTGGCCCGTGACATCCAGCAACGCTATGAAGCGCCGCTGCGGATCATCTTTGAAGGAGCGTCGGCATGATCTTGTCCTTCGCCTTGAACTTCGCCACGGGCGCCGTGGGCTTGGCTCTGTTGCTTTGCGTGTGGCGTTTGGTGCGCGGCCCCGAGTTGACCGACCGCGTTTTGGCCTTGGACACGATGTACGTCAACCTTGTGGCCCTGGTGGTGCTGCAGGGGCTGCGGGAAGGCGCCAGCGTTTACTTCGAAGCGGCGCTGCTGATCGCGTTGCTGGGTTTTGTTTCCACCGTGGCTTTGGCGCGATTCATCGCCCGCGGTGACATCGTTGAGTGAGGCATCCATGACCCCCTGGCACGAGCTTCATGCGTTTTGGCAATGGGCCATGGCGGTCGCCTTGATGGTGGGCGGCCTGTTCGCTGTGGTGGGCGCGGTCGGTCTGCTGCGCTTCCCCGACTTCTTCATGCGCCTTCACGCCCCGACCAAGGCCACCACGCTGGGGGTTGGCGGCGTGTTGGTGGCCGCGCTGCTGCTGCGCATGGCACGTGGCGAGTGGGCCGTGCCTGAATTGCTGATCACCTTGTTCCTTTTCGTCACTGCACCCGTCTCGGCCAACCTGCTGGCCCAAGCGGCCATGCACCTGCGGGCGCGGTCCGAGGCCGGTCCGCCCCCCAACGACAACGAACGATGAGGCAGCCCCGCCTGCTGGTGGCGCGGCGTCTGTTTGGCGATCTGCTCGAGCCGCTGCGGGCCCACTACCGGCTGGACGTGCACGACAGCGATGTGCCGCTGTCACCGGCAGCCCTGACCGCGCGCCTGCAGGGCTGCTGGGGCCTGCTGGCCTCGGGCACCGAGCGCGTGGACGCCCAACTGCTGGCCGCCTGCCCGGATTTGCGGGCCGTGTCGCTGGTGACGGTGGGTTTCAACAACCTGGACCTGCCGGCCTGCCAAGCTCGCGGCTTGCTGCTCAGCAACGCCCCGGGGGTGCTGACCGAGGCCACCGCCGATTTCGGCCTGGCTCTGCTGCTGGCCGCGGCCCGGCGGGTGGGGGAGGGCGAGCGCTTCGTGCGTGCGGGGCAATGGCAGGGCTGGGCGATTGACCAATTCGCCGGCGCACCCGTGGCGGGGACGACCCTGGGCGTTGTCGGCCTGGGGCGCATCGGGGCTGCCATCGCCCGGCGGGCGCACCACGGCTTTGGCATGCGCATCGTCTACAGCCAGCGTCGCGCCTCGCCCGAAGCGGTCGCGCTCCAGGCGCAGCACCTGCCCCTGACGGACTTGCTGCGGCTGGCCGACCATGTCGTCGTGATGGTGCCCTACGGGCCGGACACCCATCACCTCATCGGTGCTGCTGAACTGGCCTTGATGAAGCCCAGTGCCACCCTGGTCAACTTGGCCCGCGGCGGTGTGGTGGACGATGTCGCGCTGGCGTCGGCCTTGCAGAGTGGCCGGTTGGCCGCAGCGGGGCTGGACGTGTTCGAGGGCGAGCCCGCCGTGCACCCGCACCTGTTGGCCTGCCCGAACGCCGTGCTCACGCCGCACATCGCCAGCAGCACCTTGCCCACCCGCCGCGCCATGGTGCAGTTGGCGGTGGACAACCTGCTGGCCTGGGCCGAGGGCCGCCCCGGCCCCAGCCCGATTTAGGACGCCAGCTCGAGCTGCAGTTGGCGGCTCTGCTTGCCCTTTTCCCCCGCTCCCTCGCCGCTGGACTGGCTGTTGCGACGCACCGCCACCAAGCGTTCGCCGACCACGGTGTAGTGCGTTTCCTCCGTGGCGCTCATCTCGAAGCTGATGACCATCATGGCGCGGCCGGACATGGTTTGCGTCTGTCGCGCTGCCAACGGTGTTCCGTCGGCGCCCACCCAAACCTCCAGCACGTTGCTGAACTTCTTGGCGTATTTGTTGGGCTCGCGCAGTGGTACATCAAAGCTCACCACCCGCGCCGCTTGGCCTTGCCAGGTGTCGGTCCGTTCGTTTTTGAAGGTGCTGCGGTTGAGCGTGCGCAGCAGGTCATCGGCGGCCCGGGTCATCTGCCGCACGTCTTGATGGTCGAGGCTGGACAGACCCGTGACCGTCGGCGTCTTGGCCTTGGGGTTCGCGTCCTTGGCCGCGTCTTCCTGCTGAGCTCTCATGAGCAGGGGCTGCGGGTAGAGCAGTCGCAAGCCTTGGGGGCTGTCGTCGAAGGCGACCTGCGCGGCACCGTGGTCGACGCGGGCATCGTCTTTGCCTTCGTTTTGGCGGCTTTCGCTCTTGATGCTGACTTGCCCCTTGATGGGCGTTTGCCCTTGCAGCCGGTTCAGCGCGGACTTCAAGTCGCGGACGGCATCGGCGTGGGCCCAAGGGCTGACGACCAGCAAGCCGGCCAGGGTGAGGGTGCGCAGGGGGATGAACATGTCGGCGTCGTTCAGGAGGGGTGGACCTTGGAATTGTGGCGAGCCCGCGGCAACGCACCACCCCGCCGCGACAATCCCCCAATGTCTTGGAATGAACTGCTGCTGACGGGCCTGGTTTTGCTGAACGCGGGGTTGCTGTGGGGCCTTTGGGTGCTGTGGCGCCGTCCGGCGCCACCGCCCGACTTGAAGCCCACGCTGGAGGCCCTCCAGGCTGTTGAGCGCCACCTGCGCGACGACGGCCAGCGCGCCGCGCAGGCCACCCGTCAAGAGTTGCTGGGGCAGCTGACCCAGTTCCAGGCCGCGCTGCTGACCCAAGGCGGCGACGCGGCGCGCACCCAAAACGAGCAGATCGATTCGCTGCGCGTGCAAGTGGCCGGCTTGCAGCAGGGCTTGTTGGGCGGCTTGGCGCAGACCACGCAGGCCTTGAACCAGGCCCAAACGGCGGCCCGGGAAGCCCAGGATGCGGCGCTCGCGCGCAGCAGCACCCAGTTGCGCGAGCAACTGCAAGCCCTGGCGCAGACGAACGACCAGCGCATGGCCGAACTGCGCCATGCCGTGGAGCAGCGCCTGCAGGGCATCCAGCAGGACAACGCCGCCAAGCTGGAGCAGATGCGCCAAACGGTGGACGAAAAGCTGCACGCCACGCTGGAGCAGCGCCTGGGCGAAAGCTTCCGCCACGTGGCCGAGCGCCTGGAGCAGGTGCACCGCGGTCTGGGCGACATGCAGAACCTGGCGCGCGACGTGGGCTCCTTGAGCCGCGTGCTGACCGGCGTGAAAACGCGCGGGGTGTTTGGCGAGGTGCAATTGGCGGGCCTGCTGGAGCAGGTGTTCACGCCCGAGCAGTACGCCAGCAACGTGGCCACCGTGCCGGGCAGTGCGGAGCGTGTGGAGTTCGCCATCAAGTTGCCGGGCCAGGCCAGCGATGGCCAGCCTTTGTGGCTGCCCATCGACGCCAAATTCCCCCGCGAGGACTACGAGCGCCTGTTGGATGCCCAGGAGCGTGCCGACCCCGGCGCGGCCGAAGCGGCTGGCAAGGCGCTGGAAACCCGCCTGCGGCTGGAGGCCAAGTCCATCGCTGACAAATACCTCGCGCCGCCCCACACCACCGATTTCGCGTTGCTCTTCGTGCCCACCGAGGGCCTGTACGCCGAGGTGCTGCGCCGCCCTGGCCTTTTTGAATCGCTGCAGCGCGAGCACCGGGTGATGCTCACCGGCCCCACCACCCTGCTGGCGACTTTGGGGAGCTTGCAAATGGGTTTTCGCACCCTGGCGTTGGAAAAGCGCAGCAGCGAAGTCTGGGCGGTGCTGGGCGCCGTCAAGACGGAGTTCGGCAAGTTCGGCGACGTGCTGGCCAAGACCAAGAAAAAGCTGGACGAAGCCAGCAAGACCATCGACGACGCCGAGGTGCGAACCCGCGCCATGGCGCGCAAGCTCAAGGGTGTCGAGTCCCTCCCCGACGCTCAAGCTCAGGGTCTGCTGGCGCTGGGTGGCGAACCGGAAAGCGACGAGGCTTGAGCGCACTGCCGACTGGCTTCGTGCGGCTCATCGCCGCCTTGATGGGCTTGCACGCCACCATGGCGGTTGCCCGCGTCACCTCCACCTTGTGGCTGCTGCAAAACGGGCACAGCGCGTTCGTGGTGGGCGTCATGCTGGCCCTGGTGTCGCTCACGCCCGCTTTGCTGGGCGCCCCAGCCGGGGCCTGGGCCGACCGCTTCGGGCTCTGGCGGCCGCTCTGGACGGGCTCGCTGCTAGCGGGCCTGGGGGTGCTGGCTGCTTTGGCCTGGCCGAGCGTGCCGACCTTGGTACTCGCAGCCTTGGGCACGGGGGCTGCCCTGGCTTTGGCGGCCGTGGCGGTGCAACGCGACATCGCCCTGCTGGCCCAAGCCCAGGGCGATGGCGGTGTGGCGCCGCAGGCGCTCTACAGCTGGGCCGCCATGGGGCCCGCCCTGTCCAACACCCTGTCGCCCGTGGTGGCGGGGTTGGTGATCGACCACCTGGGGTTTCGGCCTGCCTTTGCCGTGGCGCTGCTCTTGGCGCCTTTGGGCGTGTGGCTCTTGCGTGCCCACCGTCTGCGCCCGTGGCCCGAGGCCACCCACCGAGCGGGGCTGATGCCCGCCTGGGACCTGCTGCGCCAACGGCCGGTGCGGGCGCTGTTGGTGCTCAACATGGTGCTCGCGGTGGCTTGGGATGCGCACACCTTCGTGGTGCCGGTGTTGGGGCATGAGCGTGGGTTTTCCGCTTCGACCATCGGCCTGTTGCTTGGCGCTTTTGCGGTGGGCGTGGCGGCGGTGCGGCTGGCCATCGTGCGCTGGGGCGGCGCCTGGAGCGACAAGCGCGGCATCCGGGTCGCGCTGGGCGTGACGGCCGCCACCTTGGCCGTCTACCCATGGTTGCCGGGGGTGCTGGGCATGTCGGCGGGCAGTTTCGTGCTGGGCATGGCCTTGGGGTCGGTGCAGCCCACCATGCTGGCGGCCTTGACGCACCTGACACCGCCCGCCCGCCACGGGCAGGCCCTGGGTTTGCGCATGCTGATGACCAACGGGGCCGCCATCGGCATGCCGGTGGTTTTCGGCGCAGTGGTGGGCCTGGCAGGTGCCGCCGCCCCGATGGGCCTGATGGCCCTGGTCGCGGCCCTGTGCTGGCCAGCCACGGCGCCGCTGGACGACGGTCAAGCTCACGAGCGCCGCTGACCGGCCCTTCCATCAGGCGCGGTCCGTCTGCCCGCGCAAAGTCTCAGGGCTTTTGCCGCGCAAAGGCTTAGAGCGAGCCCTCCAGAGACCGACACAGGGTTGTCACTCGGGCGGGAAAGTCCTGTGTGGCGATTTGCCAATGGTCACATTTCACGCTTTCCGGTTTTTTTAGACTGCAAAGCGGTCGCGGTAAAACTTCACAGTGGTGCCGGAGACACGACCCAAAGGGGGTGACGCTCCCCCTGTGCCTGATGAAGCTGCCGAGCACTCGCCCACCGCAGGCGAGGAGGGGGTCGGGAGCTTCTGGCTGCACCCGGGCAACCGCCCGAGGCGTCAGACCCGAGCCTGGGTATCCCCCGGGCGCCCCCATGGCGCCGTCCACCACCCCGGTCGCGCGCTGTTCATTTCTACCGATCTCTGGAGCTTTCGCATGTCTTGGATGGATTCGAAGCAGTTGCCGGTGAAGTTGGTTCTTTCCGTGTGTGTGGCCGCCGCGTGTGCCGGCGTGGCGCATGCACAAGCGCAGGTTGCGCGGGCGCCCATGGAGCAAGACGATCAAACCGATCGCTTGATCATCAAGTACCGGAATACGGTGAGCGCTCAGGGCTTGACCGCCGAAGTCTCCTCCCGTGCCGAGGCCCTGCGTGGCCGTGTGGCGCAGTCGCGTGGCGTGGCGATGTCCATGCTGCGCAAGAACGGCTTGGGTGCCGACGTGATGCGCTTGAACCGTGCCATGCCGGTGAACGACCTGCGTGCGATGGCCAAAGAACTGATGGCTGAAGATCCATCCATCGAGTACGCCGAGCCCGACCGCAAGATGTACGCGATGTTGACGCCCAACGACACCAACTTCAGCAGCCTGTGGGGCATGGGCAGCGGCGCCGGCGGCATCCGTGCCACCACGGCGTGGGACACCACCAACGGTGCCGGCGTCACGGTGGCCGTGTTGGACACGGGCATCCGCCCCCACCCGGATCTCGCGGCCAACCTCGTGGCCGGCTACGACATGATCGTGGACACCCTGGTGTCCAACGACGGCAATGCCCGCGACAGCGATCCCTCTGACCCGGGCGACTGGAGCACCGCCGGTCAATGCGGCACGGGCTCGCGCGCCTCCAACTCCTCCTGGCACGGCACGCACGTGGCGGGCACCATCGGCGCCGTGGGCAACAACAGCCAGGGCGTGATCGGTGTGGCCTATGGCGCCAAGCTGCAAACGCTGCGTGTGCTGGGTCGCTGCGGCGGCTACACCTCGGACATTGCCGACGGCATCATCTGGGCCAGCGGTGGCACGGTCAGCGGCTTGCCCGCCAACCCGACGCCTGCCAAGGTGTTGAACCTGAGCTTGGGCGGTGGCGGCGCTTGCGACACCACGACGCAAAACGCGATCAACAGCGCACGTTCCCGCAATGCCACCGTGGTGGTGGCCGCCGGCAACAGCAACGTGAACGTGAGCAATGCCAGCCCTGCCAACTGCGCCGGCGTCATCGCTGTGGCGGCTGTGGGCCCGACCGGTGGCAAAGCCTCGTACTCCAACTTTGGCACTCTGGTGGACATCGCCGCCCCTGGTGGCGAAATGAGCACGGGCAACACCAACGGCATCTTGTCCACGCTGAATGCCGGCACCACGACGCCGGGCGCTGACAACTACGCCTACTACCAAGGCACCTCGATGGCCACGCCCCACGTGGCTGGCGTGGCCGCCTTGTTGTACGCGGTCAAGCCCACCGCCACCCCGGACGAGATCGAGTCGACCATCAAGACCACGGCTCGCGCCTTCCCGGCCGCCTGCAGTGGTTGTGGCACCGGCATCATCGACGCAGCCGCGGCTGTGGCCAAGATCAAGGGTGGTGGTGGTGGCGGTACGCCTCCGAGCACGGTGAACGAAACCGAGTCCAACAACACCACGGGCACGGCCAACACCATCAGCGCACCGGCCACGGTCAACGGCAGCCTGTCGTCCACCACGGACACCGACTACTTCCGCGTCGACCTGCCGGCTGGCAAGACCCTGACGGCGTCCCTGAACGGTGGCACGAAGGACTACGACCTGTACCTGTACAACAGTGCCGGCACGCAAATCGCGTCCAGCACCAAGGGGGCCGGCCAGATCGATTCGGCCACCACGGCGAACACTGGCACCACCTCGTCGGTGCGATTCGTGCGGGTGCGCTACTACCGCGGCGGCACCGGCACCTACACGCTCAATCTGAGCTGGTAATCCAATCCACCTTCGGGTGACGATGGGGCCGCCTACACTGGCGGCCCCATTTTCTTTGGCGTTGCCATGGCCGGTTTGCGCCCCAACTCCCCCCGTCCCACCGCCATCACCTTGCACGAGGCCACCCAGCGTCTGGAGCTGGTGTTTGACGACGGCCGCCGGTGGGAGCTGCCCGCGGAATTGATGCGTGTGCACAGCCCCTCGGCCGAGGTCCAAGGCCACAGCCCCGAGCAAGCCGTGCTGCAAGTGGGCAAGCGCGGTGTTCGCGTCACCGCCCTGGAGGCCGTGGGTCATTACGCCCTGCGCCCGGTGTTCAGCGATGGTCACGACAGCGGCCTGTTCACTTGGGATTACCTGTACCACCTCGGCCAGCAGCAAGAGCGCCTGTGGGCCGACTACGAGGCCCGGCTGGCGGCAGTCGGCGCCAGCCGCGATCCTCAAGGAGAGGCCCAGTGAGCGCCACGCATTTCGGTTTTGAAACGGTCGACGAATCGGTCAAGGCCCGCAAGGTACGCGGGGTGTTCGACTCCGTGGCCGCCAAGTACGACGTCATGAACGACGCCATGTCCTTGGGTCTGCACCGGGCCTGGAAGGCCTACACCGTGGCCGTGGCCAACTTGCAGGGCGGCGAGCGGGTGCTCGACATCGCCGCCGGCACCGGTGACTTGACCCGCGCCTTTGCCCAGCGCGTGGGCCCCACGGGCCTGGTGCTGCACAGCGACATCAACGAGGCCATGCTGCGCGTGGGGCGCGACCGATTGCTGGACCAGGGCGTGGTCACGCCGAGCCTGCTGGCCGACGCGGAGCAGTTGCCGTTTGCCCCCCAGAGCTTTGACCTGGTGAGCGTGGCTTTCGGGCTGCGCAACATGACGCACAAGGACCTGGCCCTGGCCGAAATGGCCCGCGTGCTCAAGCCGGGCGGACGGTTGCTCGTGCTCGAGTTCTCGCAGATCGCGGCGCCTTTGCGCAAGGCCTACGACTGGTATTCGTTCAACGTGTTGCCCAAGCTGGGGCAGGCACTGGCGGGCGATGCCGACAGCTACCGCTACCTGGCTGAAAGCATCCGCATGCACCCGGATCAGGCCACGCTCAAGGCCATGATGAAAGCGGCCGGCTTCGGCCACGTGGACGTGCACAACCTCGCGGCTGGCGCCGTGGCGCTTCATGTGGGCATCCGCTGCTAAGGCACTGGGCGGTGCCCTGTTGCTGGCCTTGATCGCTTGCGCACCGCCGGACGAGGGGCAGCGCGCCGTGGTGAAGGTCAACCGCGAAACCATCACCGCGCGCCAATGGCAAGAGGCCGTCGAACGCCAGCCGGCCACGGGACCTGAGCAGCGGGCGGCCATGGCGCCCCAGGTCTTGGAGCGACTGATCGACCAAGAGTTGGCTTTGCAGCAGGCCGAAGCGATGAAGCTGGAGCGCGATCCCAAGGTGGCTGCTCAACTGGAGGCTGCGCGCCGAGAGTTGCTGGCCCGTGCCTACGCGCAAACCTTGTCGGCACAGGTGCCCCAGCCCACGTCGGCCGAGGTGGAGGCGCATTACCGCGAGCGACCTGCGCTGTACGCGCAGCGCTTGGTGTTCAGCGTCCAGGAGTTGAGCATCGACGGCAGCGCCGAACAGATTGCAGCCCTGCAGGCGCTCGTGCCGCCGCAAGGCGATCCAACGGCTTGGCTCCGTCAGGCCAAAGCGGCTGGGCTGCGCGCCAGCGCCACGCCGGCCTTGCGTCCCGCCGAGCACTGGCCCGCCGCGGCGTTGACGACACTCACCGTCTTGGCGGATGGACAAACCACCGTCTTGCCGCGGGCCGGTGGTCTGTTGGTGGTCCAACGCCTTGGGGTCCAGTCGGCCGCGGTGACCTTGGAGCAAGCGCGGCCGGTCATCGAGCAGCAGTTGCTGGCGGAGCGGCGCCAAGCGCGCATCCAGGCTGAAATGAAGGCCCTGCGGGCCCGGGCGGAGATCGCCTACCTCGGTGTCCCCAGGGGTGCGGCCAGCGCGCCTTGACGTGTAGCGGGCGCCAGCCCCGCTCAGGCGTGGAGTCGCGGTGCCAAGAGGTGGACGATGCGCTCGGCCGCGCGGCCGTCCCACAAGGCCGGCCGTCGCCCGCGTTTGCCGCCGTTCTGGATGGCGTCCAGGCAGGCGGCCACCACGGTGTCGGGGTCGGTGCCGGCCAGCACGTTGCTGCCTTCGTCCACCGTCACCGGCCGCTCGGTGTTGTCGCGCATGGTCACGCAGGGCACGCCCAGGGCCGTGGTCTCTTCTTGCAGGCCGCCGCTGTCGCTCAGCACCAGGGCCGCGTCTTTCCACAGGTGCAAGAAGCTCATGTAAGGCTGGGGGCCCATCAGGGTGACGTTGGGGCCCAGGTCGATGCCTGCGGCCTCCAGGTTCTTGCGTGTGCGCGGGTGCACCGCGAACGCGATGGGCAAGTGCTCGGCCACGCGGCGCAGCACGCCGGCGACGCGGCGCAAGTTGGCCTCGCCATCGACATTGCTCGGTCGGTGCAGGGTGACCGCCACGTAGCGCGGGTGAGCCTTCTTGAAGGCGTCGGTTTCCAAGCCTGAGGTGTCCATGGTCCGCAGCTTGTCGGCTTGGAACAGCACGTTGTCCACCATCACGTGGCCGACGTCAAAGACCGCGTCCATGGGCTTGCCCTCGCGCTGGAGGTGAGCCAAGCCCGAGGGCTCGGTGACGAAGAACCAGTCGGTGATGGCGTCGGTCACCAGACGGTTGATTTCTTCCGGCATGGACAGGTCGCCACTGCGCAGGCCCGCCTCCACGTGCGCCACCGGCACCCCCGCCTTCTTGGCCACGATGGCGCAGGCCAGCGTGGAGTTCACGTCGCCCACCACCAGGCAGCAGGCGGGTTTGGCGGTGGCGATCAACTGCTCGTAGGCCTGCATGATCTTGCCGGTCTGCTCGGCATGGCTGCCCCCGCCGCAGCCCAGGCGCACGTCGGGCTGCGGGATGCCCAGCTCTTCGAAGAACACCTCGTTCATGTCGCGGTCGAAGTGTTGACCGGTGTGCACGATCTGGAAGTCCAGGCGGCCGTCGGCCTGCAAGGCTCGCACCAGGGGCGCGATCTTCATGAAATTGGGACGCGCGCCAGCGACGAGGTGGATCAGGGGCTTGGCCATTGGAATCAGGGGGGAGGAAGCGTTCTGTCATTGTGGCGCGACGACAATCCGCGCTCGCCTTACATCCCCCTGAATGCGGAGTCCCCCATGAAGATCCTCGTCACCGGCGCTGCCGGTTTCATCGGCATGCACGTGAGCCAGATCCTGCTGGCGCGAGGCGACGAGGTCGTGGGGCTGGACA
>NZ_JAPZSY010000010.1 GCF_027532025.1 Inhella sp.
GACCTGGACCTGCCCTGCCGCTGGGTCGAGAAAGCGCAAGAGAACATCGGCATCGAATGGTTGGCGTCGGGGAGCTTCGTCCACGTGACGACGGTCGGCCGCAGCGTGCTGGTGCGGGGGGGCGGCAACACCGCGATGGACTGCTGCCGCAGCGCCAAGCGCCTGGGCGCCGAGAGCGTGACGGTGACGGTGCGCTCCACCTACGAGGCCATGAAGGCCAGCCCCTGGGAGAAGGAAGACGCCGAGCACGAGGGCATCCCCATCCTGCCGCAGCACGCGCCGGTGGCCTTCTTGCTGGAGGGCGGCGTGCTCACGGGCATGCGCTTCGAGATCGTCGACTCGGTGACCGACGCGCAAGGCCGCCGCCAGCTCGTGCCCACGGGCCGCACCGTGGACCTGCCCTGCGACGAGGTGCTGCTGGCTGTGGGGCAGGAAAACGCCTTCCCCTGGATCGAGCGCGACGCCGGCATCGACTTCGGCCGCGACGGCCTGCCGGTGCTCGACCCCCTCACCCACCAATGCAGCCTGCCGCGCGTGTTCTTCGGCGGCGACGCGGCTTTTGGCCCCAAGAACATCATCACGGCGGTGGCCCACGGGCACGAGGCGGCGGTGAGCATCGACCAGTTCCTGAACGGCCAGGACCTGCGCCAGCGCCCCGCGCCGCACGTGAACCTGGTGTCCCAGAAGATGGGCATCCACCAGTGGAGCTACGACAACGCCCCGAGCAACGACCTGCGCTTCAAGGTGCCCTGGGCCGAGGCCGAGAAGGCCCTGGCCAGCATCCGCGTGGAGGTGGAGCTGGGCTTCGACGCGAAGACGGCGTTCAAGGAAGCGCAGCGCTGCTTGAACTGCGACGTGCAGACGGTGTTCGCGCCCAAGCTGTGCATCGAGTGCGACGCCTGCACCGACATCTGCCCGACGGACTGCATCAGCTTTGTGGCCAACGGTGATGAGGGTGATTTGCGGTCTCGTTTGAACGCGCCTTCCTTGAACTTGGACCAGGCGCTGTTGGTCAGCCCCGAGCTGAAGACCGGGCGGGTGATGGTCAAGGACGAGGACGTGTGCCTGCACTGCGGCTTGTGCGCCGAGCGCTGCCCGACGGGGGCGTGGGACATGCAGAAGTTTTTGCTGACGACGGCAAAGGTGGGGGTGGGGTGTCGGGGGTGAGCGCGGTGGGCGGTCTGGGGGTGAGCGCACCGTTCGGGCTGAGGTATCGAAGCCCGGTGGTTGGCTCGGTGCTCGTTGCAGCCCGCAGGGGCTTCACCCCTGCACCCGACCCCCTTTTGTCTTGCCAAAAGGGGGGAAAAGCGCTGGCCCCGGCTCCAGCGCCCCTGGCTGCGCCAGGGGTTCCCTGCGCCAACGCCAGGAGGCGTTGGCCTTCGGCAGGCACAAGCCGCCCACCGGGCGCCTTGTGTCCGGCCTCAGCTGCTCGCCAGCCCCGGCCCGCCCGAAACTCCCTTCGTTCGCTGCGCTCACTGCGGTCAGACAGTCGGGCGGAGTCAGTGCTTGAAGCGGGCTTGCGCCCGCGCCGGAGCCGGCTGTGCTGCTCGGCGCCTCCGAACGGGGCAAACAGCCGAACAGCCAACAGCCGAATACCGAACAGCCCGGACCTCGACCCTTTGCGCCGTTTCCCGGCTGTTGCCCCGTTCGGAGGCGCCGAGCAGCGCAGTGCAGGGGGGCGCGCGCGCAGCGCGCTTCAAGCTCTGACCCGGGATTGCTGTCTGACCGAAGTGAGCGCAGCGAACGCAGGGAGTTCAATCCCGCAGCCCCCCGGAACGAGCAGCGCAGGGAACCCCAGCCGAAGGCTGGGGCGCTGGAGCCGGGGCGGCGCTTTTGGTTCCTTTTGGCAAGACAAAAGGAACTCCGGGTGCAGGGCGGACAGCGCCTGCGGGCTGC
>NZ_JAPZSY010000081.1 GCF_027532025.1 Inhella sp.
ACGACAGCATTTGCGCCGTGATGGTCACGTACGTGGCCACACAAATCGGCTTCGGCACGAGTTGGATGAACCCGTTTGGCGTGGCCATCGCCCAAGGCATCTCGGGTGTCCAAGTGGGCTCTGGCGCAGGTTTGCGCTTGCTGATGTGGGCTTCGTTCACCCTTTTCGGCATCGTGTACTTGATGCGCTACGCCAACTGGGTCAAAGCGAACCCGGGACGGTCGCTGGCCTGGGCGTCAGACCAGCAGCACTTCGCTCGCGCCGAGACCGCCACCACCGGCGGCCATTTGACCTGGGCCGACGAACTCATCTTGGTGACCCTCCTGCTCGGCATGGTGTGGGTCACATGGGGCGTCTTGGCTTGGGGCTACTACATCCCAGAGATTGCCAGCCAGTTCTTCACGATCGGCTTGGTTTGCGGCTTGATCGGCCGCTTTGGTCGCCAGCCGGGCTGCGATGCCAATGGCTTGGCAGGCGCCTTTCGGCAGGGGGCGGCAGACCTGCTGCCAGCAGCCCTGGTGGTCGCGCTGGCCAAGGGCTTGGTGCTGCTGCTGGGCGGCGACAACCCCGCCAAGCCGTCGGTGCTCAACACCATGCTGTTCCACATGGGCGACGGCCTGAGCGGCTTGCCTCAAGTGGCCTCAGCGTGGCTGATGTTGGTCTTGCAATCGGTGACCAACTTTTTCGTGCCCTCGGGCTCCGGTCAAGCCGCCTTGGTCATGCCACTGATGGCCCCGCTGTCTGACCTGCTGGGGGTCGGTCGCCAAGTCGCGGTCCTCGCCTTCCAATTGGGCGATGGCCTGACCAACATCATCATCCCCACCTCGGCCAGCTTGGTGGGCTGCTTGGGCGTGGTGAAGATGGACTGGGGCACGTGGTTTCAAGCCATTTGGCGTTTCCAACTGTGGCTGTTTGGATTGGCATCGGTGTTCGTGATCGGAGCCACCGTGATCGGCTACCACTGAAAGGTTGAGAGCCCCAGCCGGCCAAGCTGGGGCTCGAACTCTGGCCGGTCAGTGCACCGTCCGCTCGAACCGGAACTCGCCGTCCTCCACCTCCACCGGCACCGTGTCCTTCGGGCCGAACTGGCCCTGGAGGATCAGCTTGGCCACCGGGTTTTCGATGCGCTGCTGGATGGCGCGCTTGAGCGGACGGGCGCCGAAGACCGGGTCGAAGCCGACCTTGGCCAACTCGTCCAGCGCGGCTTCGCTGACGGTGAGCAGCATCTCCTGCGCCGCCAGGCGCTGCTCCAGGCCCCGCAGTTGGATGCGGGCGATGCTGCGAATGTGCTCGCGGCCCAGCGCGTGGAACACCACGGTTTCATCGATGCGGTTCAGGAACTCGGGGCGGAAGTGGCCCTTGACCTCCCTCATCACTGCTTCGCGGATGACCTCGTCGGGCTCGCCGGCCAGCGCCATGATGTGCTGCGAGCCCAGGTTGCTGGTCATCACGATGACGGTGTTCTTGAAGTCCACGGTGCGGCCTTGGCCGTCGGTCAGGCGGCCGTCGTCCAGCACCTGCAGGAGCACGTTGAACACATCGGGATGGGCCTTTTCCACCTCGTCCAACAGCAACACGCTGTAGGGCTTGCGGCGCACAGCCTCGGTGAGCGTGCCGCCTTCTTCGTAGCCCACGTAGCCCGGGGGCGCGCCGATGAGGCGGCTGACCGAGTGCTTCTCCATGAACTCGCTCATGTCGATGCGCACGAGGTGGTCGCGGCTGTCGAACAGGAACTCGGCCAGGGCCTTGCACAGCTCGGTCTTGCCCACGCCCGTGGGGCCGAGGAACAGGAAGGAGCCCAAGGGGCGGTTCGGGTCGCTCAGGCCCGCGCGGCTGCGGCGAATGGCGTCGGCCACGGCCACGATGGCCTCGTCCTGGCCCACCACGGCCTCGTGCAGCTTGGTTTCCATGGCCAGCAGCTTGTCGCGCTCGCCCTGCATCAGTTTGCTGACGGGGATGCCCGTGGCCCGGGCCACGACCTCGGCGATTTCCTCCGCACCGACCTGGGTGCGCAGCAGGCGCGGCTTGGCGCCCGCCCCTTGGGCTTCGGTGGCCTGCGCTTCGGCCAAGCGCTTTTCCAGCTCGGGCAGCTTGCCGTATTGCAGCTCAGCGACTTTCGCCAAGTCCCCTTTTCGCTTGAGTTCCTCGATCTGCGTGCGCACGCGATCGATCTCTTCCTTGACCTGGGCCGAGCCCTGGGCCTGAGCCTTCTCGGCCTTCCACAGCTCGTCCAGATCGGCGGCCTCGCGCTCCAACTTGGCGATTTCTTCCTCGATGAGGCCCAGGCGCTTGATGGAGGCCTCGTCCTTCTCCTTCTTGACCGCCTCGCGCTCGATCTTGAGCTGGATCAGGCGGCGATCGAGCTTGTCCATCGCCTCCGGCTTGGAGTCGATTTCGATCTTGATCTTGGAGGCGGCCTCGTCGATGCGGTCGATGGCCTTGTCGGGCAGGAAGCGGTCGGTGATGTAGCGGTGGCTCAGCTCGGC
>NZ_JAPZSY010000108.1 GCF_027532025.1 Inhella sp.
CTGGAGGACCAGGGGCAAGAAGGCATCGAGCTGGCCTTCCAGCGACACCTGCAAGGCAAGGACGGCAAGCGCGAGGTGCTGCGCGACCGCATGGGCCGCATCGTCGAGGACAAGAACGCCACCGTGCCGGCACTGAACGGCCACGACGTGCAGCTCAGCCTGGATGCCAAGGTGCAGTTCTTCGCCTACCAGTCGCTGCGCGAGGCCGTCACCGAGCACAAGGCCAAATCGGGCAGCGCCGTGGTGCTGGATGCCCGCACTGGCGAGATCTTGGCCCTGGCCAACTACCCCAGCTTCGACCCCGGCAATCGCCGCAACCTGAGCGGCAACCAGCTGCGCAACCGCGCCATCACCGACGTGTTCGAGCCCGGCTCGACCATGAAACCGCTGGTCATCGCCCAGGCGCTGGAAAGCCGCCGCGTGCGCCCGGAAACCGTGCTCAACGTGGCGCCGCGCTCCATCAGCATCAGCGGCTGGCACCCCACCGACGTGCACCCTTACGGCGACTTGACCGTGGCGGGCATCCTCCAAAAGAGCAGCAACGTGGGCACCGTCAAGCTGGCCATGCAGATGCCCGCGCAAGAGCTGCACGAGGTGTTCACGGGCGTCGGTTTGGGGCAGCGTCCGCAGCTGGAGTTCCCTGGGGCGGTGAGCGGCCGGCTGCGTCCCCACAAGAGCTGGCGCCCCATCGAGCAGGCCACCATGAGCTTCGGGTACGGCCTGTCGGCCAGCCTGCTGCAGCTGGCCCGCGCCTACACCGTGTTCGCCCACGACGGCGAGCTCATGCCCATCACCATGACCAAGCGCAAACCGGACGACGTGGTGCAGGGCTCGCGCGTGTTTTCCTCGGAAACGGCCCGCAGCGTGCGCGAGATGCTGCAACTGGCCGCCAGCGAAGGCGGCACCGCGCCCAAGGCCCAGGTGCTGGGCTACAGCGTGGGCGGCAAGTCGGGCACCGCGCACAAAAACGTCGAGGGGGGCAAGGGCTACGTCAGCAACAAGTACCGCAGCTGGTTCGTGGGCCTGGCGCCCATCAGCAACCCGCGCATCGTCGTGGCGGTGATGGTGGACGAGCCGAGCAACGGCGTGTACTACGGCGGCGCCGTGGCGGCCCCCGTGTTCAGCAAGGTGGTTGAACAGACCCTGCGCCAGATGGCCGTGCCGCCCGATTTGGATGTGCACAGCCAAATCGTGGCGCGCAACGCGCACAAGGGCGATGCGCCCGTGTTGGAGAGCTTCTGATGGGCACGACCGCGTTGAAGAGCCCCGAAGCCGCCGTGCGCTGGCTGCAGCAGTGGTGCACCGGCACCCTGCGCACCGACAGCCGCGCCGTGCAGCCGGGCGACGCTTTCATCGCTTGGCCGGGTTACGCCAAAGACGGACGCAGCTTCGTGGCGCAGGCCTTGGCTGCAGGTGCATCCACCTGCTTGGTCGAATCAGAGGGCTTGGCCGCCTTCGACTTCCACGATGCACGCGTGGCCGCCTTGCCGGACCTGAAGCGCCACACCGGCGCCATCGCTGCGGCCTATCTGGACGCCCCGACCGAGGCGATCGAGGTCGTGGCCGTCACCGGCACCAACGGCAAGACCAGCACCGCCTGGTGGACGGCCCAAGCCTTGAGCCTGGCCGGCCGGCGCTGCGGCGTGGTGGGCACCCTGGGCGTGGGCGAGCCGCCCAGCCCCGACGGCCGCCGCGCCGCCGCCATCGATTACACCGGCCTGACCACGCCCGACCCCGTGCGCCTGCAGCAGGGATTTGCGGCCATGCGCGACGCCGGCTTCGCGGCGTGCGCCATCGAGGCCAGCTCCATCGGCATCGAAGAGCACCGCCTGGCCGGCACCCGCATCGCGGTGGCGCAATTCACCAACTTCACGCAAGACCACCTCGACTACCACGGCGACATGGCCGCCTACTGGGCCGCCAAGCGCAAGCTCTTCGACTGGAACGGCCTTCGCGCCGTGGTGGTGAACGTGGACGACCCGCGCGGCGACGAATTGGCCGCCGAGATCACCGGCCTGGACCTGTGGACGGTGGGCCTTGGCGACGCCCGGCTGAGCGCCCGCGACGTGCACTACACCGCCCAGGGCCTGGCCTTCACGGTGCAGGAGGGCGAGCAGCGCGTGCCGGTGCAAACCGGCCTGATCGGCGACTACAACGTGCACAACTGGCTGGGCGTGCTGGGCGCGCTGCGCGCCGTGGGGGTCGGCCTGGAAGACGCCGTGGCCGCTTGCGCGCCCGTCACCCCCGTGCCCGGCCGCATGCAGCGCATCGGCCATGGCCGCGAGCTGCCGCTGGTGGTGGTGGACTACGCCCACACGCCCGACGCGCTGGACAAGGCGCTCTCTGCCCTGAAGCCGCTGACCGCCGCGCGCGGCGGCCGCTTGCACGCCGTGTTCGGTTGCGGCGGCGACCGCGACCGCACGAAGCGCCCCCTGATGGGCGCCATCGCCGCCCGCGTGGCCGACCGCGTGGTGATCACCAGCGACAACCCCCGCACCGAAGACCCGGCGCGCATCCTGGCCGACATCGCGGCCGCCGCGCCGCAAGCGCTGCAGCAGGCCGACCGGGCCTTGGCCATCCGCGAGGCCGTACTGGCCGCCGACGCGCGCGACGTGATCGTCGTGGCCGGCAAGGGCCACGAGGACTACCAAGAGGTCCAGGGCGTGCGCCACCCCTTCGACGACGCGCAGGTGGCCCGTGCCGCGCTGCTGGAAAGGGCCGGCCTGTGAACTGGACCCTCGGCGAAGCCGCCCAGGCCTTGCAGGCGCGGGGCCTGACCGTGGCCCTGGTGGGCGATGCGACGACGCCCTTCGCCCGCGTGCACACCGACACGCGCAGCCTGCAGCCGGGCGACCTGTTCGTCGCCCTGGTGGGCGAGCGCTTCGACGCGCACGACTTTCTGCCGCAGGCCCAGGCCGCCGGCGCCGTGGCCGCCGTGTCGGTGCGCCCGCTGCCCGCCGGTCTGCCGGGCTTGGTGGTGAACGACACCCGCCAGGCCCTGATGCAACTGGGCGGTGCCTGGCGCGAGCGCAAGCAGCTGCCGCTGATTGCCGTCACCGGCAGCAACGGCAAGACCACGGTCACCCAGATGCTGCACAGCATCCTGCGCGCCTGGGTGGGCGAGGGCGCCTTCGCCACCCAAGGCAATTTCAATAACGACGTGGGCGTGCCGCTCACCTTGCTGCGCTTGCGTCAGCACGAGGATGGGCAGTGGCACCGCGCCGGCGTCGTCGAGGTGGGCATGAACCACCCCGGCGAGATCGCCCCGCTCTCCAAGCTGGTCGCGCCCACCGTGGCCCTGGTGAACAACGCGCAGCGCGAGCACCAAGAGTTCATGGCCACGGTCGAGGCCACGGCGCACGAGAACGGCGCGGTGTTCGCCGCCCTGGGCCCCGCCGGCGTGGCGGTGTTCCCCGCCGACGACCCTTGCGCGCCCATTTGGTGGGAGCTGGCCGGCGACCGCCCCCACATGACCTTCGCCCGCACGGGCCAGGCCGACGTCACCGCCGACGCCGACTGGGCGGGAGCGCACTGGGCGATGCAGATCCACACCCCCGCCGGTGAACTGCCTGTGGCCCTGCCCATGCCGGGCGAGCACAACCTGCGCAACGCGCTGGCCGCCACCGCCTGCGCTCTGGGCGCGGGCGCCCCGCTGGCCGCCATCCGCAGCGGGCTGGAGTCGTTCCAGGCCGCCAAGGGCCGCTCGCACCTGCAGCCCCTGCGCTGGAAGGGCGCCGACGCGCGGCTGGTGGACGACAGCTACAACGCCAACCCCGACAGCGTGCGCGCCGCCATCGACCTGCTGGCCTCGCTGCCCGCGCCGCAGTGGTTGATCTTGGGCGACATGGGCGAGGTCGGCACCCAAGGCCCGGCCTTCCACGCCGAGGTCGGGGCCCACGCCAAGGCCCGCGGCATCGCCCACGTCTGGCTGGCCGGTGAGGCCTGCCTGCACGCGCTGGCCGCCTATGGCGCCGGCGCCCGCCACTTCAACGACGCCACCGCCCTGGCCGCCCACGTGAGCGAGGGCCCTGCCGCCGCCAGCGTGCTGGTCAAGGGTTCGCGGTTCATGCGCATGGAGCAGGCCGTGGCCGCGCTCAAGGAGCGGTCTGAATGATTTACGCCTTGTCCGACTGGTTGCTGTCGATGTACCCCGAGTGGGGCTTCCTGCGCGTCTTCCAGTACATCACCTTCCGCGCCGTCATGGCCGCCATGACAGCGCTGCTCATCGGCCTGGCCTTCGGGCCTTGGGTCATCCGCTACCTCACCAGCCTGAAGATCGGCCAGCCCGTGCGCGAGTACGGCGTGCAGTCGCACCTCAAGAAGAGCGGCACGCCCACCATGGGCGGCGTGCTCATCCTGATCGGCATCGGCGTCAGCACCTTGCTCTGGTTCGACTGGACCAACCGCTTCGTGTGGGTCGTCATGGTCGTCACCATGGGTTTTGGCGCCATCGGCTGGGTGGACGATTGGCGCAAGGTGGTCGACAAAAACCCCGAGGGTATGCGCAGTCGCGAGAAGTTCCTTTGGCAAACGCTCATCGGCCTGGCTGCCGCGCTGTACCTGGCGTTTTCGGTGTCGGAAACCAGCTTTCTGGGCGTGCTGGAGTTGTTCGGGCGCTGGGTGGCCAGCGGCTTCTCCACCGAGCTGCCGCCCAAGGCCGACCTGCTGGTGCCCTTCTTCAAGACCATCAGCATGCCGCTGGGCGTGTGGGGCTTCATCCTGCTCAGCTACCTCGTCATCGTGGGCACCAGCAATGCCGTCAACTTCACCGACGGCTTGGACGGGCTGGCCATCATGCCCGTGGTGATGGTGGGTTCGGCGCTGGGCGTGTTCGCCTACGTCACCGGCTCCAGCGTGTTCAGCAAGTACCTGCTGTTCCCGCATATCCCGGGCAGCGGCGAGCTGCTGATCTTTTGCGCCGCCATGGCCGGCGCCGGCTTGGCCTTCCTGTGGTTCAACGCGCACCCGGCGCAGGTGTTCATGGGTGACGTCGGTGCGCTGGCCCTGGGCGGCGCGCTGGGCACCATCGCCGTCATCACGCGGCAAGAGATCGTGCTCGCCATCATGGGCGGCATCTTCGTGGCCGAGACCCTGAGCGTGATGTTGCAGGTCAGTTGGTTCAAGTACACCAAGAAGAAGTACGGCGAGGGCCGTCGCCTGTTTCGCATGGCCCCGCTGCACCACCACTTCGAGAAGGTGGGTTGGACGGAGACGCAGGTCGTGATCCGGTTCTGGATCATCACCATGCTCCTGTGCCTCGTCGGGCTGGCCTCGCTGAAGCTGCGCTGAACGGGCCATGCTGAACCTCCACGCCAACACCACCGTGCTCGTCCTGGGTCTGGGCGACTCCGGCCTGGCCATGGCCGACTGGTGCGCGCGCAACGGCGCCGCGGTGCGCGTGTGGGACTCGCGCGACGCCGCGCCGCAAGACGCCACCTTGATCGAGCGGGTGCCCGGCGCCGTGCGCCTGCGCGGCGCGTTGGCCTTGGCGGCCTTGGACGGCGTGGCCCGTGTGCTCAAGAGCCCGGGTTTGGCGCCGCACGACGCGCGCATCGCGCCCGTGCTGGCGGCCGCCCGCGAGCGCGGCATCCCGGTTCAGGGGGAATTGGATCTCTTCGCCCAGGCCCTGGCCGACTTGCGCGAGCGCTGGCAGTACCGCCCCGGCGTGCTCGCCATCACTGGCACCAATGGCAAGACCACCACCACGGCGCTCACCGGGCTGCTGTGCCAGGCCGCCGGTCGGCGCACCGCCGTGGCCGGCAACATCGGCCCCACGCTGTTGGACACCTTGCGCGAGGCGCTCGAGGCCGAAGGCGGCCTTCCCGCGCTGGACGCAGCCGTGCAAGCCGCCGCCGAGGCCACCGTCGCCCGCGCCGCGGCCGCGCTGCCTCCTGTGGACGGCGACGCGCAGGCCGAGGCCGAAGCGAGCCGCGAACCTGCCGCTGCCGACCCCGAACAGTCCGAACTGCCCCTGTCCGACGACGGCATGAGCCTGGCGCAACTGGACGCGCTGCTGCAGCACCATGGGCTGCCGGTGGAGGCCGCACCGCCCGTGCCGCCGCGCTTCGCCGCCCTGCCCGAGGTGTGGGTGCTGGAGCTGTCCAGCTTTCAGCTCGATGGCGTTCAGGGCTTCCAGCCCGACGCGGGTGTGGTGCTCAACCTCACCCAAGATCACCTCGACTGGCACGGCGACATGGCCGCCTACGGCGCGGCCAAGGCTCGCGTGTTCGGTAGCGCCGAACCCTCGGCCGGTCTGTGGGTGATCAACCGCGACGACCCGCTCGTGGAGGCCCTGGTGCCCACGCCGCCGCCACCGCCCCTGGGTGTGCGGGGCAAGCCGCTCAAGGTCAGCGTCAAGTGGGCTCCGCCGCGTGTGTGCCGCTTTGGCTTGAATCCGCCCAAAGCGCCGGGCGACTTTGGCCTCATCGAAGAGGGCGGCATGGCCTGGCTGGTGCGTGCGCTGCCCGCCGACGACACGCCCGTCAAGGGCCGTCGAGGCGGCAGCGCCGCGCGCGACGACGAATGGCAGATCCAGCGCCTGATGCCGGCCGATGCCCTGCGCATCCGTGGACGCCACAACGCTGCCAATGCCCTGGCCGCCCTGGCCCTGGCCACGGCCATGGGCTGCCCCCTGGCCCCCATGCTGCACGCGCTGCGCGACTACCGGGGCGAGCCCCACCGCGTGGCCCACGTGGGAACCCTGGCCGGCGTGGACTTCGTGGACGACAGCAAGGGCACCAACGTGGGCGCCACGGTGGCCGCCATCGCTGGCTTGGCGGCCGACCGCGAGGGCAGCCGTTTGGCGCTGCTCTTGGGCGGCGATGGCAAGGGCCAGGACTTCACACCGCTGCTGGCCCCCATCGGGGCCCACGCTCGCGCGGTCGCCCTGATCGGACGCGATGGCCCGGCGCTGCAAACGCTGCTGGCGCCGTTGGCGTACCGAGGGCTTCCTGTCGTCCTGCATGCCGACCTGCCCAGCGCCACGCGGTGGGCCTTCGCGCAGGCGCGGCCGGGCGACACCGTGCTGCTCAGCCCCGCCTGCGCCAGCTTGGACATGTTCAGGAACTACGCCCACCGAGCCGAGGTCTTCGTCGATGCCGTGCAGAGTTTGGCGGCCGAGCAGGGGGTGATGCTGTGAGCGCGCGGCTGCCCGGTTGGCAAGGCATGGGCGGCGACGGCGCCGAACCCGGTGGCCTGCGCGCCTGGTGGGCCCGCTGGCGTGGCGCCAACGAGGGCGGCATGAGCCTGCCCGTGCGCGACGGCATCCACATCCGCGACAGCCACCCCACACGCGCCCATGGGTTCGACTTCATGTTGGTCTGGGTGGTGATCTGCCTGCTGTGTCTGGGGCTGGTCATGGTCTATTCGGCCAGCATCGCCTTGCCCGACAACCCCAAGTTCTCGCGCTACAGCCCCACGCACTTCTTCAGCCGCCACGTGCTGGCCATCGTCATCGGCCTCGGGACCGCGGCCGTCGTCACGGCCGTGCCCCTGCGCCTGTGGGAGCGGCTGGTGCCGATCTTGGTCTTGGTGGCCTTCGTGCTGCTGGTGGTGGTGCTCATCCCGGGGGTGGGCAAGGGGGTCAATGGCGCACGGCGTTGGTTGCCGCTGGGGGTGATGAACTTCCAGCCCTCCGAACTCGCCAAGTTCGCCATGGCCATGTATGCCGCCAGCTACATGGTGCGCAAGATGGACCTGCGCGAGAACTTCGTCAAAGCCGTTTCGCCCATGCTGGTGGCGCTGGGGGCCATGGGTGTGTTGCTCCTGGCCGAGCCGGACATGGGGGCCTTCATGGTCATCGCAGCCATCGCCATCGGCGTGTTGTTCCTGGGTGGCGTCAACGCCCGCATGTTCGCCTTGGTGCTGGTGGTGCTGGTCGGCGCCTTCGTGCTGATGATCACCTTCAGCGAGTTCCGCCGCGAGCGCATCTTTGCCTACCTCAATCCTTGGGAGGAAAAGTACGCCCAGGGCAAGGCCTACCAGCTGACCCACAGCCTCATCGCTTTCGGCCGTGGCGAGTGGTTCGGTCAGGGCCTGGGCAACAGCGTGGAAAAGCTCCACTACCTGCCCGAGGCGCACACCGACTTCATCCTGGCCGTGATTGGCGAAGAGATCGGCTTTGTCGGGGTGTTGCTCGTCATTGCCGCCTTCTTCTGGCTCACCCGCAAGTGCTTCCTCATCGGCCGCCAGGCCATCGCGCTGGACCGGGTCTTCGCCGGCCTGTACGCCCAAGGCATCGGCATCTGGATGGGCGGCCAGGCCTTCATCAACATCGGCGTGAACCTGGGCGCCTTGCCCACCAAGGGCCTGACGCTGCCGCTGATCTCCTTCGGCGGCTCGGCCATCTTGATGAACTTGATCGCGTTGGCCGTCGTGTTGCGCGTTGATCTTGAAAACCGGCAGCTCATGCGCGGAGGCCGCGCATGACGGGCTTGCGCAGCAAGGTCGGGCAGGGCGCCAGCCCGGCGCTGCGGTTTCGGCGCAGCCAAAACCGGCAGCTCATGCGCGGAGGCCGCTCGTGAGCCGCCACCTCGTCGTCATGGCCGCCGGCACCGGCGGGCACGTGATCCCCGGCCTGGCCGTGGCCACCGAGCTGCAGCGCCGCGGCTGGACCGTGAGCTGGTTGGGCACGCGCACCGGCATGGAGAACCAACTCGTGCCGCGCACGGGCATTCCGCTCGACACCATCGCCTTCAACGGCCTGCGCGGCAAGAACGTCGTGCAGACGCTGCTCGGCGGCCTGCGCCTGCTCAAGGCTTTCTGGGACTGCCGCGCCATCTTGAAGTGCCGCAGCGCCGATGCCGTCTTGGGCATGGGCGGCTACGTGTGCTTCCCCGGCGGCCTGATGGCCAGTTGGCTCAACCGGCCCCTGGTGCTGGTGAACGCCGACGCCACCTTGCTGCTGTCCAACAAGGCCCTGCTGCCCTTGGCCGACCGCGTGGCCTTCGGCTTCGACGGCCCCGCCGCCCGCGGCACGAAGCAGGGCCTGGTCACCGGCAACCCGGTGCGCCAGGCCATCGCCGACCTGCCGGCGCCGGCCGAGCGCTTCGCCGGCCGTAGCGGTCCCTTGCGCGTGCTGGTGGTGGGCGGCTCGCTGGGCGCGCGCGCGCTGAACCAGGCCGTGCCCGCCGCGCTGGCCTTGCTGCCGGCCGACGCACGGCCGCGCGTGCTTCACCAAACCGGCAACGCCAACCTCGCCAGCGTCGAGGCCGATTACGACGCCCGCGGCCTGCAGGCCGAGGTGCGGCCCTTCATCGACGACATGGCCGCCGCGCTGGCCGAGGCCGATTTGGTGATCTGCCGCGCCGGCGCGGTCACCGTGAGCGAGCTGTGCGCCGCCGGCGTCGCTGCGGTGTTCGTGCCCCTGGTCGTCAGCACCACCGCGCACCAGCGCGACAACGCCCAGCACATGGCCGCCCAAGGCGCGGGCCTGCACCTGCCGCAGGCCGAAGCCACGCCCGAGCGCCTGGCCGCGCTGCTGCGCGACACCGACCGTGCCCAGTGCCAAGCCTGGGCCGAGCGCGCCCGCACCTTGGCCCTGCCGGGGGCCGCCGCGCGCGTGGCCGACGAGATCGAACGCCTGACCCCTGAATCGAAAGGACGTGCCGCATGAAGCACGCCGTCAAACGCATCCACTTCATCGGCGTCGGTGGCGCCGGCATGTCGGGCATCGCCGAGATCCTGCACAACCTGGGCTACCAGGTGTCGGGCAGCGACCAAAACGCCAGCGCCGTGACCGAGCGCCTGGCCGGCCTGGGCCTGCGCATCGCCATCGGCCACGACGCCGCGAACTTGGGCGACGCCCAGGCCGTCGTCGTGTCCACGGCCATCCAGCCCAGCAACCCCGAGCTGCTGGCCGCCCGCGCCAAGCCCATCCCCGTGGTGCCGCGCGCTGTGATGCTGGCCGAGTTGATGCGCCTGAAGTCGGGCATCGCCATCGCCGGCACGCACGGCAAGACGACGACCACCTCGCTGGTCACCTCGATCCTGGTCGAGGCCGGCATCGACCCGACCTTCGTCATCGGCGGGCTGCTCAACGCCGCCGGCGCCAACTCGCGCCTGGGCTCGGGCGAGTTCATCGTGGTCGAGGCTGACGAGAGCGACGCCTCCTTCCTGCACCTCAGCCCCGTGCTGTCGGTCGTCACCAACATCGACACCGACCACATGGACACCTACGGCCACTCCTTAAGCCGCTTGCACCAGGCCTTCCTGGACTTCCTGCACCGCATGCCCTTCTACGGCGCCGCCGTGGTGTGCAGCGACGACGCCGGCATCCAGGCTGTGCTGCCGCGCATCGAGCGCCCCGTGGTTCGCTACGGCTTCAATGCCGAGGCCCAGGTGCGCGCCGTTGACGTGCAGGCCTTGGCCGGCGGCCAGATGGCCTTCACCTGCCAGCGCCGCAACGGCGTGACCCTGCCTGACTTGCCCATCACCCTGAACCTGGCCGGCGAGCACAACGTGCGCAACGCCCTGGCGGCCATCGCCGTGGCCACCGAGATCGGCGTGCCCGATGGCGCCATCCAGCGCGCGCTGGCCGCCTTCCAGGGCGTGGGCCGGCGCTTCCAGCGCCACGGCGAGTGGCCCACGGCCGATGGCGGCACCTTCACGCTGATGGACGACTACGGCCACCACCCGGTCGAGATGGCCGCCGTGCTGGCCGCTGCGCGAGGCGCCTTTCCGGGTCAGCGCCTGGTGCTGGCCTTCCAACCCCACCGCTACACCCGCACCCGCGACTGCTTCGAAGACTTCGTGCGCGTGATGCAGGCGGCCGACGCCGTGCTGCTGACCGAGGTCTACAGCGCGGGCGAGGCCCCCATCCCTGCCGCCGATGGCCGCGCCCTGGCGCGTGCGCTGCGACTGGCCGGCACCGAGCCCCTGTTCGTGCCCGAGGTGGCCGACATGCCCGCCGCCCTTGCCAGCCTGACGCGCGGTGGCGACGTGGTCATCGGCATGGGCGCCGGCTCCATGAGCACGCTGCCGCGCTTGGTGGCCCAACACTTTCAGAAGGCTTGAGATGAGCACCCCCCCCGTCAACTTGAACATCGACCCGCGCGCGCTGGGCAAGGTCGCCGTCTTGATGGGCGGCAGCAGCGCCGAGCGCCCCGTGAGCCTGATGAGCGGCAGCGGCGTGTTGGCCGCGCTGCAGTCGGTGGGCGTCAACGCGCAGGCCTTCGACCCGGCCGATCGCCCGCTGCACGCGTTGAAGGACGAGGGCTTCGACCGCGCCTTCGTGGCCCTGCACGGCCGCGGCGGCGAAGACGGCTCGCTGCAAGGGGCGCTGGAACTGCTGGGCGTGCCCTACACCGGTTCGGGCGTCATGGCCTCGGCCATCGCCATGGACAAGACCACCACCAAGCGCCTGTGGTCCACGGCCGACATCCCCACGCCCGCCTACCTGAGCCTGTCGCGCGAGGAGCTGAACCGCGAGCGCGTGCGCACCATCCCCGACGAGCTGGGCCTGCCCGTGGTCGTCAAGCCGCCGCACGAGGGCAGCAGCATCGGCATCACCAAGGCCAAGGGCTACTCGCAGATGCAAGACGCGGTGACCTTGGCCCTGGGTTACGACGACGAGTTGCTGTTCGAGCAGTGCATCGAAGGCCCCGAGCTGACCTGCGCCGTGCTGGGCGAGGGCGCCAACGCCGTGGCCCTGCCGGTGATCGAGATCCGCGCCGAAGACGGCAACTACGACTTCGCCAACAAGTACGAGACCGACACCACCCAGTACCTGTTCGGCAGCTTGCCCGCGGCGCTCGAGGCCGAGGTGCAGCGCCTGGTGCTCCAGGCCTACCGCCTGCTGGGTTGCCGCGGCTGGGGCCGTGCCGACATCATGTTGCGTCAAGCCGACCAGCGTCCGTTCTTGCTGGAGATGAACACCAGCCCCGGCATGACCTCGCACTCCCTTGTGCCCAAGGCGGCGCAGCGCGTGGGCATCGACTACCCCCACCTGTGCTTGTGGCTGCTGGCCCAGGCTCGGCTCGACCGGTCCCCCTGACCCGGCCGCCCTCACCTCCACCCCGATCGCCCCACCATGAACGCGGCCGACGCCCTGCAACCCACCCTGCCCAGCGACATCCGCTGGACGCAGTGGGCCACGCGCGCCCTCATGGTTTTGGCGCTGGGCGTGGGCCTGATGTGGGCGCTGGTGGCACTGGGCCAGCGTCCGGGGCTGGCGTGGCGTCAACTGCTCATCGAAGGCGACGTGGCCCGCAACAGCTTGGCCACCTTGCGCGCCAATGCCTTGCCGCAAATCAAGGGCAACTTCCTCAGCACCGACCTGCGCAACGTGCGGGCCGCCTTCGAAGGCGTGCCCTGGGTCCGTCGTGCCGAGGTGCGGCGGGTCTGGCCGGGTCAACTTCGCGTCCGCTTGCAAGAGCACCGCGCCGTCGCCTTCTGGGACGGTCGAGGCGACTGGGGTGAACCTCCGCTGGAGCGCGCCCTCCTGAACAGCCACGCCGAAGTCTTCCACGCCAACCTGGGCGAGGTCGAGGACGATGGGCTGCCTCAATTCGCCGGCCCCAATGGCAGCGAGGCCCAGGTGTTGGCCCTGTGGCAAGCCCTCTCGGGCCTGGCCGGCCGGGACGAGCGCGTCGCTATCACGCGCCTGGAGCTCAGCGGCCGCGGTTCCTGGCGCGCCACCTGGGCCAGCGGCGCCACGGTCGATTTGGGCCGGGGCAGCGCCGACGAGCTGCTGGCCCGCTACCGCGCCTTCCTGCCGCACGCCTTGGCGGTCGCGCGGCGGTTCAACACGCAGGTGCAGTCGGCCGACCTGCGCCACCCCGACGGCTACGCCCTGCGCCTCGTCGGCATCGGCACCCAGCAAACCCCCGCCAAAGCGGCGAACAAACCCATCCCCAAGAGGAAACCCTGATGGCCAAGGAATACAAGGACCTGGTGGTCGGCCTGGATATCGGCACGGCCAAGATCATGGTTGTCGTCGGCGAAGTCATGCCCGGCGGAGATTTGCGCCTGGCGGGCTTGGGCTTGGCGCCCACCCAGGGTTTGAAACGGGGGGTGGTGGTCAACATCGACGCCACCGTCCAATCCATCCAGCAGGCCTTGAAAGAGGCGGAAATGATGGCCGACTGCAAGATTTCCAGGGTTTTCACGGGGATCACCGGCAGCCATATTCGCGGCCAGAACTCCACCGGCATGGTCATCGTCCGTGACAAAGAAGTCACGCCGGTGGATGTGGCCCGCGTCGTGGAAACCGCCAAGGCCATCAACATTCCCAACGATCAACGCCTGCTGCTCGTCGAACCCCAGGAATTCGTGATCGACAACCACGAAGTCAAAGAACCCATCGGCATGAGCGGTGGGCGTTTGGAAGTCAAGGTGCATATCGTGACCGGCGCCCAAAGCGCGGCGGAAAACATCGTGAAATGCGTGCGCCGCTGTGGTTTGGAAGTGGAGCAGCTGGTGCTCAACCCCTCGGCCAGCAGTTTGGCGGCCCTGACCGCCGACGAACGCGAGCTGGGCGTCGCCCTCGTCGACATCGGGGCCGGCACGACCGACGTGGCCATCTTCACCGGCGGCTCCATCCGCCACACCGCCGTCATCCCCATTGCCGGCGACTTGATCACATCCGACATCGCGATGGCGCTGCGTACCCCGACGAAGGACGCCGAAGAGATCAAGATCGAGCATGGAGTCGCCAAGCAAATGCTGGCCGACCCGGCCGAGAACGTCGAGGTGCCCGGTCTGGGCGATCGGGCCCCGCGGCTCCTTTCAAAACAAGCGCTTGCAGGGGTTATTGAACCTCGAGTCGAAGAAATATTTTCGCTGGTTCACCAAGTGATCCGGGATTCTGGCTACGAGGAACTGCTGAGTTCCGGCATCGTGCTGGCGGGCGGATCCGCCGTCATGCCCGGGATGATTGAACTCGCCGAAGACACCTTCCTCAAACCCGTTCGGCGCGGGAATCCCACCTACAGCGGGCCGTTGTTCGACATGGTTGCCAATCCCCGCAGCTCCACGGTCATGGGCCTATTGGAAGAAGCCCGCTTGGCACGCACACGAGGTTTCAAGGCAGCCCAACAGGGTGGCTCGATGAAAACCATGCTCCACCGATTCAAAGACTGGTTCGCCGGCACCTTCTGACCCCCATTTTTTGGGCCCCACCCCCTAAAAACTGGGGCCGCACCCCTTTATTTCAGGAACGCCGCAAGGCACAATCGAACGATTACGGAGGTATGTATGGCCATTGAAATGATCGAGGAATTCAACCAAGGCGCTCGCATCAAGGTCATCGGCGTGGGGGGCGGTGGCGGCAACGCCGTCGAGCACATGATCGACCAGCGTGCGCAAGGCGTTGAATTCATTGCGGCCAATACCGACGCACAAGCGCTGACTCAATCGCGCGCCGACCAGGTCATCCAACTGGGGGCGACCGGGCTCGGGGCGGGCGCCAAGCCTGAAGTGGGCAAAGTGGCCGCCGAACAGGCCGAAGAGCGCATCCGCGAAACGCTCGAAGGCACCGACATGCTGTTCATCACCGCCGGCATGGGCGGGGGCACCGGCACCGGCGCTGCCCCGGTCATCGCCCGGGTGGCCAAAGAAATGGGCATCCTGACGGTGGGCGTGGTCACCAAACCCTTCGACTTCGAAGGCCCGCGCCGCAACAAGATCGCCGAATCCGGCGTGGCCGAGCTCGAAGCCAACGTCGATTCGCTCATCGTCGTGCTCAATGACAAGCTGCTCGACGTGTTGGGCGACGACGCCACGCAAGACAGCGCCTTTGCCTACTGCAACGACGTGCTGAAGAACGCCGTCGGTGGCATTTCCGACGTCATCAACCGCCCGGGCTTGGTCAACCTCGATTTCCAAGACGTTCGCACCGTCATGCAAGAGCCGGGCAAGGCCCTGATGGGCACCGCCCAGGCCACCGGCCCCGACCGCGCCGCCAAAGCCGCCGAGCAAGCGATGGCCTGCCCGCTGCTGGAAGGCATCAACCTCACCGGCGCGCGCGGCGTGCTGGTGCTGATCGCCGCCTCGCGCAGCACCTTCAAGCTGGCCGAATCTCGCGCTGCCATGAGCGCCATCAAGCGCCTGGCCCATGAAGACGCGCACGTCATTTATGGCACCGCGTACGACGAGAGCCTGGGCGATGCGCTGCGCGTCACCGTCATCGCCACCGGCTTGGCTGGCCAAGCGCAGCGCCAAGCCCCCGTGCTGGTTGAAACCCGCCGCACCGGCACCGACAACCTGCCCGTGTTGACCCAGGCCATCGCCCCGGGCGCGGCGACGGCTGCCGCCGGCTTGGCGCCGCACCCGCTGATGAGCGGTGGAGCCGGTGGGGGTTCTGTGGGCGATTTCGACGGCCGCAGCACCCCCAGCGTGTGGCGCTTTGGTGGCCGCGCGGCCCAAAAGGTCGATGCCCTGTCGGCATCGGGCGTGGACGACATCGAGATCCCTGCCTTCTTGCGTCGTCAAGCCGACTGAGCCTGTCAAGTCCGGCCGTGTTCATCACGGCGATTGAAAAAGCCTGCGACCCTTCGCAGGCTTTTTTGCGTTCTGGCTTGGACAATCGCGCCATGCTTGCGCAACGCACCCTGAAGTCCATCACCCGCGCCGTGGGCGTGGGCATCCACAGCGGCCGCAAGGTCGAGCTCGTCTTGCGCCCCGCCGCCCCCGACACAGGGTTGGTGTTCCGGCGCACCGACCTTGCGCAACCGGTGGACATCCCCGTCTTGCCCACCAGCGTGTGCGACACGCGCATGGCCACCACCATCAGCCCAGGGGGCGACCCTGGCGCGCCCAAGGTGCAGACCATCGAGCACCTGCTCAGCGCCTGCGCTGGCTTGGGACTGGACAACCTGCTGATCGAAATCAGCGCCGACGAGGTGCCCATCCTCGATGGCTCTGCCGCCAGCTTCGTGTTCTTGCTGCAATCGGCCGGCATCGAGCGTCAGAACGCGCCCAAACGCTTCCTGCGCGTGCTCAAGCCGGTCGAGGTGCGCCGGGGTGAGGGCAAGGGCCTGATGTGGGCGAAGCTGGAGCCCCACCACGGCTACACGCTGAGCTTCGAGATCGAGTTCGACAACCCGGCCGTGGCGGCCACGGGCCAGCGCACCACCTTCGACATGGGCTCTGGCCTTTACAAAAAGGACATCGCCCGCGCCCGCACCTTCGGCATGACGGCCGACATCGAACTCATGCGCTCGCGCGGCCTCACGCTGGGCGGCAACATGGACAACGCCATCGTCGTCGACGACTACAAGATCCTGAATGCCGATGGCTTGCGCTACGACGACGAGTTCGTGAAGCACAAGATCCTCGACGCCATCGGCGACATGCAGGTGGCGGGCCACCCGCTGCTGGCGGCTTACACCAGTTTCAAGGGCGGACACGCGCTGAACAACCTCTTGCTGCGCGAGCTCCTGAAGGACGAAACCCAGTACGAGATCGTCAGCTTCGACGACGAACGCGACGCTCCAGCCGGCTTTGCCGAGCTGGCACCGGCTTGGTGAAGGTGGCGCCATGATGCTCGGCTTTCGGCTGTTTTTCGGGCTGCTGCTGTTGCTGGCGCTGGCCTTGCTGGTCACCGGCTGGGTCAAGCGCGACCCGCGCTGGCACCGCCTCGCCGGCAAGGTGTTGCTGTGGACCGTGGTCGCGGCTTTTGGGTTCTTCGCGGTGCTGATCGTCGAGCGCCTGCTCGGCGGCTGAAGCGCCTCAATCGCCGCTATCGGGCGGCGCGAAGCGCGCCAACAGGCTTGCGCCCCAGGCCAGCGGGCCGGTCAGCGTCACCGTGACCGTCACCCAGCGGCCCTCGTCCTGCGTGTGGCTGAACACGTCCCACGTCCCGCCGTCTTCTTCGGGCCCTTGGGGCCCGGGAGCGTGCTGTTCGGCCCATCGCAGCACCTCGGCGATTTCCTGCCGAACCTCGGGCAGCGCCGCGTGGGGGGTGCTCGCCATGGCCTCCCAACAGCCTCGGTCGCCGCCATCGTCATCGGCCGTGAACGTCAGGTAGCGCAGGGTCAAGGCTCAATCCTCCAACTGCTGCAGTTGAACCAAGCGTTGGTACACACCGCCCTCGATGCCCATCAACGCGCCGTGCGGGCCTTGCTCGACGAGCTGGCCGTGGTGGAGCACCAGGATGGTGTCGGCGTCGCGGATGGTGGACAAACGATGGGCCACGGCCACGACCGTGACCCTGCCGCGCAAGGTCACCAGGGCCTCGCCCAGCCGTGCTTCCGTGGCGCTGTCGATGTTGGCCGTGGCTTCGTCGAGCAGCAGGATTTTGGGCTGCCCCGCCAAGGCTCGGGCCATGGCCAACAGCTGCTTTTGCCCCGTGCTGAGCTGCACGCCGCCTTCGCCCAGCATCGTCTCGTAGCCCTGGGGCAAGGCCAGCAAGGTCTCGTGCAAGCGGGCCGCGCGAGCGGCGTCTTCCAACGCAGCATCGCTGAGGTGCGTGCGCCCCATGCGCAGGTTGTCGCGCGCGCTGGCCGGCAGGATTTGCGGCTCTTGCGGGACGAGGGCCAGGTCGCGGCGCAGCGCACCCTCGTCCAGTGTGTCCAAGGCCTGGCCATCGACCCAGATCTGTCCGACCCGCGGCGCATAAAAACGCAGCAAAAGGCTGAGCATCGTGCTCTTGCCGCTGCCGGTGTGCCCCACCAGGCCCACCAGGCTGCCGGCCGGGATGTGAGCCTGGAAGGGGTGCAACACATCGGGCCCGTCGCCATAGCCAGCGCGGACGCCATCCCAGTGCACGGCGCCAGCACCGATGCTGGTCTCGCTGTGAACGGGCTGGGGCGCGGGCTCTTGCAACAGCACGCTCACGCGGGCCGCTGCCACCAGGCTTTGCTGAAGCTGGCCGAATTGCAGGGTGATTTGGATCAGCGGCTCCACCACGCGCGCCAGGTAAGCCAGGAAGGCATACAGCAGGCCGATCTCCAGGCCCGAGAGCTCGCGCTGGGCAAAGCCGTGAATCAGCGCCACTATCAGCGCCACGTTCAGCAGGTCCAGTGCCGGCCGCAGCAGCCAGGCATTGGCGCTCAGCTCCTGCATGCGCGCGGCGTAATGCAAGGCGTTGTGCTGGGCGAAGCGCTCGGCAAAGCGGGGCAAGGCGCCGGTGGCCTGCAGCACGGGCATGCCCGACAGGTTCTCGGACAGTTGGGCGTTGATGTCGCTCTTCAGGGCCCGCGCCTGCGACACGGCCGGGCCCGACAAGCGCTGATAGAGCCAAACGATGCCCACCATCGCCGGGGCCAGCAAGGCCACGATGAGCATCAAGCGCCAATCCAGGAACGCCATGGCCACCAGGGCGCCGAGCACGACGATGCCAGAGTCGAGCATGACGTACAGCACCTGGCGGTAGAGCTGGTTGACGCTCTCGGTGTCGTTAGTGACGCGGCTCACCAAGGCGCCGGTGATCTGCGTGTCAAAGAAGCGCAGCGGCAGGCCCAGCACGTGCGCATAGACCTGCTCCCGCAGTCGCAACACCGCGTTGCGAGCCACGCCCGCCATGCGCGTGAGTTGCGCGTATCGCACCAGGCTGGCCGTCACTCCGGTGGCCAGCAAGGCCGCCAGCAGCAGGCCCATGCCGCCCAGATCGTCGAAACGGCCCGGCAGCAGGTAGTGGTCGATGTAGTGCTTGCCGAGCAGCGGGCCGATGGCCTCCAGCGCCGCCGCCACCACCAGCCAGCCGATGCCCACCGCCACCGTGCGTCGCTCGGGCGCGGCCATGCGCCACAGCAGGCGCGCCGCATCGCCAGCGCTGGCACGCGCGGTGTCGCGGGCTTGTGCGGGGTTCGGGCTCATGCGAGCGAGGCCTCAAGCTGTTGGTAACGCCACTGGGTGGCGTACCAGCCGTTCAACGCCAGCAGCGCCGCGTGCGTGCCCCGCTCGGTGATGCGACCGTCGCGCAGCACGACGATCTCGTCGGCCTCCAAGGCTGCACTCAAGCGGTGGGTCACCACGAGCAACGCGCATTCGGGCCGCGCCAACCGCATCTGGCGCAGTGCGCCCAAGATGTGGGCCTCCGTGCCCGTGTCCACCGCCGACAGCGCATCGTCCAGCAGCAGCAGCGGCGCCTGACTCAGCAGCGCCCGGGCAATGGCCACGCGCTGTCGCTGTCCGCCGCTGAGCGACACGCCTTTTTCGCCCACCAGCGTGGCGTAGCCCTGAGGCAAGCGCAGCACGTCGTCGTGCAGCGCCGCCCAGCGGGCGGCCGCCTGCACCTCGTCGTCGCTGGCCGTCGGTCGGGCCAGGGCGATGTTGTCCCGCACCGAGGCGCTGAACAAGAACGCTTCCTGCGGCACCCAGGCCACCGCCTGGCTCAGCGCTTCTCGGCGCCAGTCGGCCAAGGGGACGCCGTCGAGTTCGATCGCGCCTTGGCGCGGCGCCCATTGCCGCAGCAGGGCGCGCAGCAGGGTGGTTTTGCCCGCGCCGGTCGGCCCTACCACCGCCAGCATCCGTCCGGGTTGCAGTTCCAGGGACACGCCTTTCAGCACCTCGGGCGCACCCGGACCGTAGCCCAAGTGCACGTCACGCAGGCGCAGTCGGGCGCGCTGCACGGGCGATTGCGTGCCGAGATCCTCCAACGTGTCGGGCGCTCGCAGCACCGGGGCCAAGCGCGTCCACGCGGCGCGTCCTCGCTCCATCAGGGACAGGACCCAACCGGCCGCGAACATCGGCCAGATGAGGTGACCGAGCAGCATCGTGAAGGCGGTGAGTTGGCCCACCGTCAGCTCGCCACGCGCCACCAAGGCGCCACCCACGCCCAGGGTCAACACGGTGGCCAACGTCAGCGACAGGCCCACCGCGGGTTCGTACGCCGCCTCCCACCGCTGAGCGCGATAGCTGGCCTGCACGGCGGCGTCGGCCCAGCGCCGGAAGGCGCTGGCTTCTTGCTCGGCCAGGCCCATGGCGCGCACCGTGCGCAGGTTGCTCAGCCCTTGCTGCGCCTGCCGGCTCATGCCCGAGAAGTGGTCGAGCGACTCGGCCCAGGCGGTGTGCACCCGCTCCGAGATGGCCCAAAACGCCCAGGCCATGAAGGGAAACGGCAGCAGGGCGGCCAGGCCCAAGCGCCAGTCGATGCCCACCAGCATGGTCAACACCACCAGCACAAAGGTCATCGTGCCGTCAAAGCCGGCCAGCATGGCCTCGCCCGAGGCCTGCTCGACGGCGTCCACATCGTTGGTGGCCAGGGCCATCAGATCGCCGCTGCGCTGCACCTGAAAGTGGGCCAGGGCCTGGCGACCGAGCCGCTCGAACAACTGCACGCGCAACTGCTGGCCCAACTGGAACGAGGCGCCGAACAGCACCAGCCGCCATCCCACGCGCAGCCCGTAAACCGCCAAGCCGGCGCCCAGCAACAAGCCCAGCGGCTGCCACAGGGTGGCGCCTTGCCACTGCCCGGCCACCAGCCCGTCGACCACGCGGCCCACATGGCGCGGCATCCACACCTGCAGCAGCGCGATGACCAACAGCATGGCCGCCGCCGCGGCGTAAGCGCCGCGGTGCTGTCCGATGAACTGACGCAGCAAGGCGCCCAGGCTGGCCGGCATCAGTAGGTGCGGCCGCCCTTGTACTGGGCGTGCTGACGCCGCGTCAGCGATCCCTTGTCGGCCATGGCGGCAAAGCTCACGCGCGCATGCGCGTGCATGATGGCCAGCCCCAGGGCATCGGCCGCGTCCTTGCTGGGCACACCTGGCAAGGCCAGCAGGCGCTGCACCATGGCCTGGATCTGCTCCTTCTTGGCCAAGCCATGGCCCACCACCGCCTTTTTCATTTGCAGCGCGGTGTACTCGCTCACCGGCAGGTCGGCGCTCGTGAGCGCTGCCAGCGCTGCACCGCGTGCCTGACCCAGCAGCAGGGTCGACTGCGGATTGACGTTGACGAACACGATTTCCACCGCGGCGCACTGCGGCTGGTAAGTCTGCACCACCTCGCGCACGCCCTCGAACAGGATGCGGATGCGCCCCGGCAAGTCGCCCACCGGGATGCCGGCGCCCGTCGTGCGGATGGTGCCGCTGGCCACGTAAGCCAAGCGGGGGCCGTCGGCGTCGATGACGCCGAAGCCGGTGGTTTGCAGGCCGGGATCGATGCCCAGGATGCGTTGCGCTGCTGCGGCCAAACTCAGCCTTGGAAGTACCAGCGCACCGAATGGAAGAACACCGGCGCGGCAAAGCACAGCGCCGCCGTGCGGTCCAGCAGGCCGATGGCGCCCGTGATGGCGCTGCGGTTGCCCCAGTAGTGCACGCCGGCCTCGCGCTTGAGCGCCTTCATGACCAAGGCCCCCAACGTGCCGGCACCGGCCGCGATGAAGGCCAGCGCGAACGCCTGACCGACCTTGAACGGCGTCATCCAGTACAGCAGGGTGCCCGTCATGGCGCCTGACAGCGCGCCGATCCACCAAGACCGCTTGCTGAACGAGCGGCTGATGCGCCGCGCCACGGGGCGTCGCCGCAGCGTGCGGCTGGCGACCTCCTGCATCACCTGGGCCACCGACACCACCATCACCAAGAAAAACAGCAGGAAGGCTCCGCGCCCCTGGTAGTGCGGGAAGTCGATCAGCAACAGCGCAGGCCCGTGCGACAACCCGTAAACGCACACCATGATGCCCCACTGGATCTTGGCGTTGCGCTCCAAGAAGCGGCGGGGGTCGTCTGCCAAGGCGCTGATCACGGGGATGGCCAAAAACGCATAGACCGGGATGAACACCGTGAACAGGTCGAAGCGCTGCATCGCCACGATGACGTACTGCGCCGGCAACACCACGAAGAAGGCGGCGATCAGCGCGCGGTGGTCGCTGCGGGTCGTGTGCTGCAGGGTGACGAACTCCCGCAGGCAAAAGAAGGAAAACAGCGCCGTCAGCAAGGTGGCGCCAATGGGGCCACTGATCCAGGCCAACCAGAACAGCACCGCGCCCACCCACGAGGCGTTGAGGTCGCGCTGGAACTGGGCACGGGCGCTGCGCGGATCGGGCTGCAGGATGTCGAGCGGGTGCCGGATGCGCCACAGCAAACCGCCGATGGTGACTGCCAACAACAGCCCGAACAGGATCACGAACAGCAAAGCCACGTGCGTGGCTGCATCCTGCGCCCGCAGCTGACGGAACATCGCGACGATGGCGTCGATCATGTGCGCCACCCCCCGGGCTTGAGCGCCATCATCTCGTTGCGCAACCGCTCGAGAAAGGCCTTCTTGTCTTCACCGGCCTGCAAGTTCGTCGGTGCGCCGAAGGTCACCGTGCACAAAATGGGCACGGGCACCACTTCGCCCTTGGGCATGACGCGCTGCACGTTGTCGATCCAGGTGGGGATGATCTGCACGCCAGGAAATTGCTCGGCCAGGTGGTAGATGCCACTCTTGAAGGGCAGCGGTTCGCCTTTGGCCGAGCGCGTGCCCTCCGGAAAGATCAACAGCGAGTCCCCATGGTTCAACGCGTCCACCAAGGGCTCCAGCGGATCTTCGTCGGGGTTGGCGCGGGTGCGGCTGACGTAAACCGTGTTGAACACATCCGTCGTCAGCCATTGCTTGAACTTGCTCTTCGTCCAGTAATCGCGGGCTGCGATGGCCCGCGTGCGGGGCCTCAGCTCAGCGGGCAGGGCGGCCCAGATCAGCACCAAGTCGAAGTGGCTCTGGTGGTTGGCGATGTAGATGCGCTGCTCGTTGGAAGGCGGGCAGCCCTTCCAGTGGCCTTGAGCGCCGGTGATGACGCGGGCGATGAAGGCCAGCAGTGGCCCCATGAAATCGGCAAGACGCATGCGGTCAATCGTAGGGGGCCGAGCACCCTCAGGCGCTCGTGGTCTCCACCAGCGGCACCTCGCCGCGCAGGCTGTGCGGGTAGGCGTCGGTGATCGTCACGTCGATGAGTTGGTTCATCAGCCTCGGGTGGCCCGGGAAGTTGACGATGCGGTTGCACTCGGTGCGCCCCATCAGCTCGTTCGCGTCCTTGCGCGAGGTGCCGGTGACGAGCACCTTCTGCGTGCTGCCCACCAAGGTGCGGCTGATGCCCCAGGCATGCCCTTCGATGGCCGCTTGCAGTTGCTGCAACCGCGCCACCTTCACCTCGTAGGGCGTGTCGTCGGGCAGGTTGGCGGCCGGCGTGCCGGGGCGCGGGCTGAAGATGAAGCTGAACGAGGCATCGAACCCCACGTCTTCGACCAGCTTCATCGTCTTGGCGTGGTCGTCGTCGGTCTCGCCAGGGAAGCCCACGATGAAGTCCGAGGCCAGGCGCAGGTCGGGGCGGATGGCGCGCAGCTTGCGCACGATTTGCTTGAACTGCAGCACGCTGTAGCCGCGCTTCATGGCGGCCAGGATGCGGTCGGACCCATGCTGCACCGGCAGGTGCAGGTGGTTCACCAGCTGGGGCACCTTGGCGTAGACGTCGATCAGCCGCTGCGTGAACTCGTTGGGGTGGCTGGTGGTGTAGCGGATGCGCTGGATGCCGGGGATCTCGGCGATGTACTCGATGAGCAAGGCGAAGTCGGCGATTTCGCCGCTGGCGCCCATGGCACCGCGGTAGGCGTTGACGTTTTGCCCCAGCAGCGTCACCTCCAGCACGCCCTGGTCGACCAAGCCGGCGACCTCGGTCAGCACGTCCTCGAAGGGCCGGCTCACTTCGGCGCCGCGTGTGTAGGGCACGACGCAGTAGCTGCAGTACTTGCTGCAGCCTTCCATGATGGACACGAAGGCGCTGCGCCCTTCCACCTTGGCGGGCGGCAAGTGATCGAACTTCTCGATCTCGGGGAAGGAGATGTCCACCTGCGGCTGGGCCGCGTCGCGCCGCTGCTGCAGCAGCTGGGGCAGGCGATGCAAAGTTTGCGGGCCGAACACCACGTCCACGTAGGGCGCACGCTCGATGATGGCCGCGCCCTCTTGCGAGGCCACGCAGCCGCCCACGCCGATCTTGACGCCCTTGGCCTTGAGGTGCTTGACGCGACCGAGGTCGCTGAACACCTTCTCTTGCGCCTTTTCGCGCACCGAGCAGGTGTTGAAGAGGATCAGGTCGGCCTGCTCGGGGTCGTCGGTCTTCTCGTAGCCCTCGGCCTGGCGCATCACGTCGGCCATCTTGTCCGAGTCGTACTCGTTCATCTGGCAGCCGAAGGTCTTGATGTAGACCCGCTTGGGGGAATTCACGTCGCTCATGGGCGCTGCTCCAGCCTGGGCCGGGGGCTCAGGGCTTGATCCAGGTTTGCGAGGCGGCGTCGAACTGCCAGGCGGCCGCCTCGGCGCGCGTCTTGGGCCAGCGCCGGTTGGCGAGTTCGGCGGGGTTCAGCACCCAAACGTCCTGGATCAGGCCGTCGGACTCCTGCGTGTAATGCACCACGCGCTTGCCCTGCGCCATCAACTCACCCGGCGTCATGAGCAGGTTGTTGTCGTTGCGGATGCGGCTGCCGGGCGCCAAGCGCACCGGTTTGCCGTTCAGCACGGCCTCGGGCGCCACCTGCATCTGCAACTCGCCCCGCAGCGCGTGCGCCGGGAAGGTTCGGTGGGTTTGGGCCTGGGCCGCACTCAGCACCAGGGCGGCGGCGATCAAGACACAGCGTTTCATGGGGTTCATCCAGGGGCTGCGGTGAGGGGAAAGGTCACAAGGGACAAAGCCCCGGTGGCTTGAAAACCAACGGGGCTTTGCGAATTTTGGTGGCGCTTCAGGGATTCGAACCCCGGACCTGCGGATTATGATTCCGTCGCTCTAACCGGCTGAGCTAAAGCGCCAAGAGCCCGCTAGTATAGCGCAGCCCAACGATGGCTTCAAGCCTTCGCTCATGTTCAGTATCTTCAAGAAGAAGACCGAGCCCGCCGATGGCGCCGGCACGGTGTTCACCGAGGTCGCGTTCACCGACATTCCGGGCCTGAAGCCGGCTGCTGGGCGCCCGCAGGCTGTCGACGTCGCGCTTCAACCCGCCGCCGCGCCTGAGGCGCCGAGTCCGACCCCTGAAGGCGCCGCAAGCAGTGCCGGAACCCTCGGCCCTGAGGCTGCCCCTCCGGTTTCCGAGGTGGCGGTCGAACCCGCATCTGCCCCGGCCGCTGCGGCGCGTCAAGGTTGGATCTCGCGCCTGCGCGAGGGCTTGCGCAAGACCGGGC
>NZ_JAPZSY010000060.1 GCF_027532025.1 Inhella sp.
GCCATCAACAGCTTTGGCGACGCCGCCGTGCTGGTGGAGCGCTACGTCACCAAGCCGCGCCACATCGAGATCCAAGTCTTCGGCGACACCCAGGGCGACTGCGTTTACCTCTTCGAGCGCGACTGCAGCGTGCAGCGCCGCCACCAAAAGGTGCTGGAAGAAGCCCCGGCGCCCGGCATGACCGAGGCCCGTCGCCGCGAGATGGGCGAGGCCGCCGTGGCGGCCGCCAAGGCCGTGGGCTACGTGGGCGCGGGCACGGTGGAGTTCATCGCCGAGCAAGACGGTCGCTTCTACTTCATGGAGATGAACACCCGCCTGCAGGTGGAGCACCCAGTCACCGAAGCCATCACCGGCCTGGACCTGGTGGAGTGGCAACTGCGCGTGGCCGCCGGCCAGCCGCTGACGCTCAAGCAAAACGAACTGCGCATCCACGGCCATGCCATCGAGGCGCGCATCTGCGCCGAGAACCCCGAGGCCCAGTTCCTGCCGGCCACCGGCCGCCTGGACGTGCTGCGCTGGCCGGCGGCGTCGCGGTTTGAGCGCAGCGACGTTCGGGTCGACACCGGCGTGGTCGAAGGCGACGCCATCAGCCCGCACTACGACTCGATGATCGCCAAGCTCATCGTCTGGGGCGAGGACCGCGCGCAAGCGCTGGCGCGGCTGGACGAGGCGCTGGCGCAAACCCACATCGTGGGCCTGCAGACCAACGTCGCCTTCCTGCGCCGCTGCGCCGCCACCGCCAGCTTTGCCGGCGCCGACCTCGACACCGGCCTGATCGAGCGTGAGCGCGCCGCCTTGTTCGGCCAGCCCGGCCTGCCGCTGGACGTGGCCGCTGCCGCCGTGGTGGCCCACACCTTGGCGCTGGAGGCGCAAACCCGCCGTATCGACTCTTGGAGCGACCCCTGGAGCGCCCGCGACGGCTGGCGCCTGGCCGGCGACGCCGTGCGCCGCTTTGATTTGGCCGAAGGCGATGCCCACCACGAGGTGCTGCTGCGCCGCCACCACGGCGGTGGCCTGAGCCTGACCGTGGCTGGGTCGACCACCGCCTTCGCGGTGGACTCCGCCAGCCCCGAACAGCACACCCTGCGCTTCAGCGAGGGCCTGGCCCTGCGCCGCGTGCGCGTGCACACCTACGCCCGCGGCGAGGAGGTCGCCGTGTTCGCGCCGCAAGGCAGCGCCACCCTCACCGAGGTGGATGTCATCGCCCGCGCGGCCGAGGGCGCAGCCCCCAGCGGCGGTCGCCTCACCGCGCCCATGCCCGGCAAGCTCATCGCCCTGCACGTGAAGGCGGGCGACGCCGTCAAGGCCGGCCAGGCCTTGGCCGTGATGGAGGCCATGAAGATGGAGCACACCCTGACCAGCCCGCGCGACGGGGTGGTCACCGAGTGCCTGTACGCCGTGGGTGACCAGCTCAGCGACGGGGCCGAGTTGCTCAAGTTGGGAGAGGCTGCATGAGCCTTCCAACCCGTGTCACGCTCTGCGACGTCGGCCCGCGCGACGGCCTGCAAAACGAAAAACAGCTTGTCGACACCGCCGTCAAGGTCGAGCTCATCCACCGCCTGCAAGCCGCCGGCATCCGCCGCCTGGAGGCGACCAGCTTCGTCAGCCCCAAGTGGGTGCCGCAAATGGGCGACAACACCGCGGTCATGGCCGCGTTGCAGCGCCGACCCGAGGTGGCCGTGGCCGTGCTGGTGCCCAATGCCAAGGGCATGGAAGCCGCGCTGCCCACGCGGCCCGACGAGATCGTCGTGTTCAACGCCGCCAGCGAGGCCTTCGCGCAGAAGAACATCAACTGCTCCATCGCCGAGAGCATCGAGCGCTTCGCGCCCGTGGTGGCGCAGGCCAAGGCGGCCCGCATCAAGGTGCGCGCGGCGCTGAGCTGTGCGCTGGGCTGCCCCTACGAGGGCGACATCGCCCCCGAGAAAGTGGGCGCGGTGGCCGCGCAGCTGCGCGCCATCGGCGTGGACCACATTGGCGTGAGCGACACCATCGGCGTGGGCACCCCGCGCCGCGTGCAAGCCGCGCTGGAACAAGCGCTGAAGCACTTCCCGCTGGAGGAGGTGAGCGGCCACTACCACGACACCTACGGCCAGGCCTTGGCCAACGTGTACGCCAGCCTGGAGGTTGGCGTGTCCACCTTCGACGCCAGCGTGGGTGGCCTGGGCGGCTGCCCCTACGCCAAAGGCGCTACGGGCAACGTGGCGACCGAGGACGTGGTGTTCATGCTGAACGGGCTGGGCATCGAGACCGGCGTGGACTTGGACGCGCTGGTGGACGCGGCCGCCTTCATCAGCAACGCTCTGGGCCGCCCGCCGGTGAGCCGCGTGGCGCGGGCGGTGTTGGCCAAGCGAGGCGTTTGAGCGGCTGGCTTCAGGCCTTGTTGGCGTTGGCCATCCAGCCTTCGAGCAGTTCCGCCGGCATCGGCCGGGCGAACAGGTAGCCCTGGCCCTCATGACAGCCCAGCTTCAGCAGTTGCTGGGCTTGCTCTTCGGTTTCGATGCCTTCGGCGATGACGCGCATGCCCAGCGTGCAACCCAGGTTGACCACCATGCCGGCGATGGTGGAGCCAGCCTCGGTGCTGGTTTCTTGGACGAAGGCGCGGTCGATCTTGAGCCGCTCCACCTGCAATTGGCGCAGCTGCGCCAGCGACGAAAACCCGGTGCCGAAGTCGTCGATGGCCACGGTGGCGCCGGTGGCACGGATCTCGGCCAGCACGTGCAGCACCATGTCCAGGTCGTCCATGGCCATGGACTCGGTGATCTCCAGTTCGAGTGCGCTGCCCGGCAGCTCGGCGTCCCGCAGGGCGGCTTGCAGGGTGCTGATGAAGCGTGGGTGGCGGAACTGCGCCATCGAGATGTTGACGGCCATGCGCAGGCTGGAGTGGCCCAGGTCCCGCAGGCGCTTGATCTGGTGGCACGACGTGCGCAGCACGAACTCGCCGATGGCCACGATGAGGCCCGACTGCTCGGCCAGCGGGATGAATTGGTCCGGCGGCACGAATTGACCGCTTTCGGTCCGCCAGCGCAGCAGGGCCTCGACGGCGATGGGTTGGCGCGTGGCCAACTCCACCTGGGGTTGGTAGACGACGAAAAGCCGCCGCGCTTCGAAGCTGGCGCGCAGGCCCTTGAGCAGCTTGAAACGCTCGCGCGCATCGACGCCCATCTCCGCTGAGAAGTACTGCGCCGTGCCGCGCTGCATTTGCTTGGCGCGTTTGAGGGCGATGTGGGCATCCAGCAGCAACTCTGACCCGAGGGAGCTGGAGTCCACCAAGCGCACCAAGCCGGTGGTGGCAGACAACTGCAGGCGCTCGCCGCTGACCACGAAGGGCTCTTGGAAGGCGGTGGAGATGGAGTCGGCGCAGATCAAGGTTTCGGGGCCCATCACGCCGAAGGTGTCGGCCGAGATGCGCGCCAACTCGCTGCGGCTGCCCAGGTGCTCGTTCAGCCTTTGGGCCACCACCTGCAAGACCTGGTCGCCGAAGCGATGGCCGAAGGCGTCGTTGATGTCGGAGAAGTCGTCGATGTCGATCAGCGCCAGCGACACGCCCTCGGGTTTGCGCAGGTTTTGCTCCAACAGCTCGATGAAGCGATTGCGGTTGGGCAGTTGCAGCAACTGGTCGTTGTAGGCGTGATCCAGCAGCTGGCCGTACAGCGCCACGTTGTCAAAGCCCACGGCCAACGCGCTCTTCAAGGTGTGGAGCAGGGGCTCCATGTCGTGATTGGGCGCGTGCGGCAGGTGCACATGCATCACCAGCACGCGCCCATTGGCCAGCTGGAAGTGCAGGTAGCTCTCGCCGCCTAGCAGGCTGTGACCTTGCCGCAGGCAGTCCAACAGCCCTTGGCGGGTGGCGGGCACGCCGACCAGATCGACGGTGTGGCCCAAGGAGGGCGCGTACTCGCCCAGGGCGGCGACGATGCGGGCCAGCTCTGGCGCGTCGTCGCGGTGGTGCACCGCGACCAAGCCGCGGGGCTGGGTGTCGAACAGCAGGGCCACCTTGTGCAGGGCCCCTTCGGCGTACTTGGGCAAGGTGCGAACCAAGTTCAGCTCGGTCACCGATTCGACGATGCGCGACAGACCGCGCTGGGCCGACTGCAGTTGCCGGATTTGCTTGTACGAGCGGATGGCCGCGGTGAGCACCGTGTACAGGCGCGTTCGGGTCAGTTCGGCCTTGGTCTTGTAGTCGTTGATGTCCAGGGTGCGGACGGTTTCGATCTCGGGCGCATAACCCGGTTGGCCGGTGCGCAGCACGATGCGCAAAGCGTCAAAACGGGGGCTGGCGCGAAGGTGACGCACCAACTGCAGGCCGGCATCCTCGCTTTCCATGACCACATCCAGCAGGGCCACGGCGATGTCGTCTTCCCGGCTCAGCAGTTCGCGGGCGGCGATGCTCGTTTGAGCGTGGAGAAACTCAAGCCCGCGGCCTTCGATCAACAGGCCTTGCATGGCCAGTTCGGTGGCGCGGTGCACATCGGCGTCGTCGTCGACCACCAGCACGCGCCACGAAGCCAGCGGCTCCTGGCTCGCAGGTTCCGAGAGCGGATCGTCCTCGATCAGTTGAAGGAGGTCGTCGTCGTGCGCGGCAAGGGACGGGGAGTCGGGCATGAGCCGGGGCGGTAAGCGAGCCGGAGGAGCAAACCAGTATGCGCCAAAGCCGGGTCCGATCCACCCCCGCGGGCTCCCGGGAAACCCCAGGGGCGGGGCGTCAGCGTCGGCCGCGGGGCTTGGCGGGCAGGGATTGCGCCCGGGGCGGCAGGCCGGTGTGTTGCGTGAGGATCAGGCCGTCCTTGGGCGTGACGATGCCGCGCGGGTCTGGGCTTGTGCGGGTGGACGCCACCCGCTGGCTGGGTTTCTTGGGCGGCGTGCTGTTCTTGCGCCGCTCGCTCACGTAACCGCCGTCGGTCGTCGGCTGGAAGCTGGGGATGAGGTGGTTCTTGCCGTTGCCGATCAGGTCGGCCCGGCCCATCTCTTTGAGCGCCTCGCGCAGCAGCGGCCAGTTGTTGGCGTCGTGGTAGCGCAGGAAGGCTTTGTGCAGGCGCCGGCGGCGCTCGCCCTTGACGATGTCGACCTTCTCGCTGTCGCGCGTGACCTTCTTCAGCGGGTTCTTGCCCGAGTGGTACATCGCCGTGGCCGTGGCCATGGGGCTGGGGTAGAAGGTTTGCACCTGGTCGGCGCGGAAGCCGTTGCGCTTCAACCAGACGGCGAGGTTCATCATGTCCTCGTCGGCGGTGCCGGGGTGCGCGGCGATGAAGTAGGGGATCAGGTACTGCTTCTTGCCCGCGGCCGCGCTGGCGGCCTCGAACAGCTGCTTGAAGCGGTCGTAGGTGCCGATGCCCGGCTTCATCATCTTGCTCAGCGGGCCGCCCTCGGTGTGCTCGGGGGCGATCTTCAGGTAGCCGCCGACGTGGTGCGTGACCAGCTCGTTGATGTACTCGGGGCTCTCGATGGCCAGGTCGTAGCGCAGGCCCGAGCCGATGAGGATCTTCTTGACGCCTGGAAGAGCCCGCGCCTTGCGGTAGAGCTGGATCAGCGGGCCGTGGTCGGTGTTCAGGTTGGGGCAAATGCCCGGGTAGACGCAGCTGGGCTTGCGGCAGGCCGCCTCGATCTCCTTGGACTTGCAGCCGATGTGCCACATGTTGGCCGTGGGGCCGCCCAGGTCGGAGACGACGCCGGTGAAGCCGGCGACCTTGTCGCGGATGTCTTCGATCTCGCGCAGCACGCTCGCTTCGGAGCGGCTTTGGATGATGCGGCCCTCGTGCTCGGTGATGGAGCAGAAGGTGCAGCCGCCAAAGCAGCCGCGCATGATGTTCACGCTGAAGCGGATCATTTCCCACGCGGGGATCTTGGTCGCGCCGTCGTGCTTGCCGTGTTCGTCGGCGTACGTGGGGTGCGGGCTGCGCGCGTAGGGCAGGTCGAACACGTGGTCCATCTCCGCCGTGCTCAGCGGGATGGGCGGCGGGTTCAGCCAGACGTCGCGCGCGGTGGCGCCTTCGCCGTGGCGCTGCACCAGGGCGCGCGCGTTGCCGGGGTTGGTCTCCAGGTGCAGCACGCGGTTGGCGTGGGCGTAGAGCACCGGGTCGCCCTTCAACTGCTCGAAGGCCGGCAGGCGGATGACCGAGCGCTCGCGCGGCGGCGTGATGGCGCGGCCGTCCGTCTTGGTGACGGTGCGGCGCACGATTTGGATCGGCTGGCTGCCGTCGGCGTCGGGCTTGACGCTTTGCGTGGCGCAGTCGGCGCCCTGGGCCGCCGCCACCTGCTCGGTGGTCATGTAGGGGTTGACGATCTCGTCGACCTTGCCCGGGGCGTCCACGCTGGTGGAGTCGATCTCGAACCAGCCGGCCAGGCTCGGGTCGTCGGACCGGCGCATGAAGGCGGTGCCGCGCACGTCGGTGATCGAATCGATGGGTTGGCGCTGTGCCAGGCGGTGGGCGATTTCGACGATGGCCCGTTCGGCGTTGCCGTACAGCAGGAGGTCGGCCTTGCTGTCGACGAGGATGGAGCGGCGGACCTTGTCGCTCCAGTAGTCGTAGTGGGCGATGCGCCGCAGGCTGGCTTCGATGCCGCCAATGACCACCGGCACGTCCTTGTAGGCCTCGCGGCAGCGCTGCGTGTAGACCAAGGTGGCGCGGTCGGGGCGCTTGCCGGCCACGCCGCCGGGCGTGTAGGCGTCGTCACGGCGGATCTTTCGGTCGGCCGTGTAGTGGTTGATCATCGAGTCCATGTTCCCGGCGGCCACGCCGAAGAACAGCTTCGGCCGACCCAGCGCCATGAAGGGCTCGGCCGAGTGCCAATCGGGCTGGGCAATGATGCCCACGCGAAAGCCTTGGGCCTCCAAGGTGCGGCCGATGACGGCCATGCCGAAGCTTGGGTGGTCGACGTAGGCGTCGCCGCTGACGATGACGATGTCGCACTCGTCCCAACCCAGTTGCTGCATCTCGGCGCGGCTCATGGGCAAGAACGGCGCGGGCCCGAAGCGCTTGGCCCAATACGGGCGGTAGGCGGTGAGCGCCTTGTCGGCCTTCGGCGGCTTCACCGTCTGCGCGGTGTGGTGGTCGTCTCGGGTGATCGTGGCGGTCACGGGCGGTGCCTTTCGGGATAACCCGCGATTGTCGCCGCGCCCAGGCGCCAAAACCCGAATCCCATCAAGGACTTGGGGTCATGGCGTGAACGATGCGACACCGCGCCGTTTGTCGCGCCCTTCAGCGTCCGGCTCAGGTCGCCGCCACGGCGGGCGCTAGGGTGACGGCCACGCCCGACAGCACCGCGGTGCCGCTCAGCGGGTCGCGGTCGCCCATGGGCAGCAGGGCGTTGAGGTTGGCGCCGGGTTGGCGCTGTGCCACGCGCAACTGCACGCCTTCTCCCCCGTGGCCGAAGCCGTGGGGCAGGCTGGCCACGCCGGGGCGCATGGCGGTGGAGATCTCGACCGGCACCTGCACTTGGCCGCTGGCGGAGGCAATCAACGCGATCGCGCCGTCGCGCAGACCATGGCGCGCGGCGTCCTCGGGGTGCAGCATCAAGGTGCAGCGGTCCGGTCCCTTGGACAGCGTGGGCAGGTTGTGCATCCAGGAGTTGTTGTTGCGCAGGTGCCGGCGGCCGATGACGACCATCGCCGGCGCCTGGGCGTTCAAGGCGGCGGCCAGGGCCGGGCCCTCGGCCAGCAGCTCGGGCGGGGCCAGCTCGACCCGGCCGCTGGGCGTGCGCAGCAGCTCGGGCAGGCGCGGCTGCAGGGGGCCGAGGTCCAGCCCGGCCGGGGCGGCCTTCACCTGGGCCAGGTTGATGCCCTCGCGCCGGCCGAACTGGTCCCCATAGGGGCCCAGGCGCAAGGCCAGGTCCACCAGGCGCGCGGGGCCGGGCGCGTCGCCCAGGGCCTGGCGCACGGGGGCCACGAACTCGGCCGGCAGGCTGTGCTGCAGGGCCTCCATCAACAGGGACTCGTCCAGCTCGGCGATGGGCGCGCGCCAGTCTTGGCCTTGCACCAGGGCGGTCAGGCGCAGCAGCCACTCCCAGTCGTCGGGCAGGTCGGCCGCCTTGGCAAAGACCGGCTCGCTCCAGCGCGCGGCGTTGCGGTGGGCCAGTTGGCTGAAGGCCGCGTCGTAGTGCGCCACTTCCAGCGCCGAGGGGCTGGGCAGGATGACGTCGGCGTGGCGCGTGGTGGCGTTGACGTAGATGTCCAGGCTGACCATGAAGTCCAGCTGGGCCAGTGCGGCGTCGAGCTTGGCGCCACCGGGGGCGCTGAGGGCCGGGTTGGCGGCGGCGGAGAACAGGGCCCGCACCTGGCCGGCGCCCGGCGTGGTGATTTCCTCGGCCAACAGGGTGATGGGCAGCTCGCCGTAGACCTCGGGCGCCCCGCTGACGCGGCTGCGCCGGCGGCCCAGCTTCACGCCCTTGCCTTGGCCCGGTTGGCCTTGCGTGTTGGCGGCGAAGGCCGGGGCCTTGGGGAACATGGCGCCGCCTTCGCGGTCGAGATGGCCGGTCAAGGCGTTGAGCACGTCCACCAGCCAGCTGTTGACGGTGCCGAAGCGCTGCGTGCAGGTGCCGATGCGGCCGTAGACCGCGGCGCGCGGCGCGGCGGCGAGGTCGCGCGCCAGTTGGCGGATCACGGCCGCGTCGAGTCCGCAGGCGGCGGCCACGCGCTCGGGCGGGTAGGGCGCCACGAAGTCGCGCACCGCGTCCACGCCCGCGGCGTGGGGGATGGGCCGGGTCAGGCCCTCTTCGAACAGGGTGGCGGCCAGGGCCATCAGCAGGAAGGCGTCGGCACCGGGCTTCAGCGCCAGGTGCTGGTCGGCCAGCTCGGCGGTTTCGGTCCGGCGGGGGTCGACCACGACCAGGCGCCCGCCGCGTTCGCGCAAGGCCTTGAGGCGGCCTTTCACGTCGGGCACCGTCCACATGCTGCCGTTGCTGGCCACGGGGTTGGCGCCCAGCACCAGCAGGAAGTCGGTGCGGTCCACGTCGGGCACGGGCACGCTGAGCCAGTGGCCGAACATCAACGCGCTGCTCAGCTGCTTGGGCATTTGGTCCAGCGTGCTGGCGCTGAACACGTTGCGCGTGCCCAAGGCCCGCGCCAGGCGGGGGAAGTAGTTCAGCAGCCCGATGCGGTGCACCACGGGGTTGCCCACCACGGCGGCCACGGCGTCGGGGCCGTGCTCGCGCAGGATCGGCAGCAGCCGGGCTTCGATGGTTTCCAGGGCCTGTTGCCAAGTGACGGGTTCGAAGCGCCCGTTGCGCTTGACCAGCGGCTGGCGCACGCGGTCGGGGTCCTCGTGCAGGTCCTTCAGGGCGATGGCCTTGGGGCACAGGTAGCCCTGGCTGAAGGGGTCGTCTTCGGCACCCCGGATGCGGACGACTTGGTCACCTTCTGTTTCGATGCGCAGGCCGCAAGCGGCCTCGCACAGGGGGCAGATGCGGAAGTGCCCGGCCGGTGCACGTCCCGTCATGCGGCCAGCAGCGCGCGCAGTTCGCGCTCGGCCAGTTGGGGGTCGCCCAGGTTCATGGCCACCAAGCGGCGCAGGTGGCTGATGGAGTCGAGGTCGATGGCGGCACAGCGCAGCCCGGCCTCCCGCCCCGCCAGGTGGGCGATTTCGGCGGCCATCTTGATGTGCACGTCGCCCAGCTGCAGGCTCAGCAGGCAGGGCTCGCCCGCGGCCACTTCGGCATTGGCGGGCAGGCGCACGAGTGCGCCTTTGAGGGAGACGTCCACCAACTGCACCGTGGCCCGACCGTCGGTGGTGATGAGTTGGGCTTGGCCGTCGAATTGCACGCGCGCGTGGTGCCGGCGGTCGGTGTCGCTGGGGGAGGTCATGGGGTCACCTGCAGGGGCTGGAGCGTGGCCAATGATGCGCTGGTTCGGCGGCGTCGGCCAGCCGGGAAATCGCCGGGGGCGAGGGCGGTAAAACTCCCTGGTCGGCGGGGATGGGGCGCCGTAGAGTCGGGCGGTTGCTGACGCGGAGCCGCTCATGATCTTGCCTGCCCTGATCGACATCGAAGCCAGTGGCTTCGGCGTGGGCAGCTATCCCATCGAGGTCGGTTTCGTGGATGGCGACGGCGCTTTGTTTTGCACCTTGGTGCTCCCCGAGCCCGATTGGCAGCACTGGGACGCGCAGGCCGAGGCCTTGCACGGCATCAGCCGGCCGGTGCTGTCGACCCACGGCAAGTCGGTCCGTTGGGTGGCGCAGCAGCTCAACGACCGATTGGGCGGCTTGACGGTCTACTGCGACGCCTGGGGGCACGACTACCCCTGGCTGGGGAGGCTGTTCGACGCTGCCGAGATGTCGCCCCGATTCAAGCTGGAAGACTTGCGCAACCTGCTCACCGCCGAGCAGGCCGAGCGCTGGCACGACACCGTGAGCGCCGTGCGGCTGGAGTTGTCCATCGGCCGCCACCGCGCCAGCAGCGACGCCAAGGTGCTGCAAATCGCGTATGCGCGCCTAGCAGCCTTGGGGCCGGACCTGGCGCGGCCGACAATGGCTGCATGAGCACGCCGCAAGAACTCACCTTCACCCGCCCCGACGACTGGCACCTGCACCTGCGCGATGGCGCCGCGCTGCAGGCCGTGTTGCCGCACACCGCGCGCCAGTTCGCACGCGCCATCGTCATGCCCAACCTCCGGCCACCCGTGACCACCACCGCCCAGGCGGTGGCTTACCGGGAGCGCATCCTGGCCGCGCGGCCCACCGAGGGCGCTGGCGCCGACTTTCAGCCCCTGATGGTGCTGTACCTGACCGACAACACGCCCCCCGAGGAAATCGAGCGTGCCAAAGACGCGGGTGTGGTGGCCGTCAAGATGTACCCCGCGGGGGCCACGACCAACAGCGACGCCGGCGTGACCGACGTGCGCAAGACCTACAAGACGCTCGAGGCCCTGCAACGACATGGCCTCCTGCTGCTGGTGCACGGCGAGGTCACTGAGGGCGAGATCGATGTCTTCGACCGCGAGGCCGTGTTCATCGACCGCGTGATGACCCCGCTGCGCGCCGCCTTTCCCGAGCTGAAGGTGGTGTTCGAGCACATCACCACCCAGGAGGCCGCCGACTACGTGACGGCCGCCGACCGCTACACCGCGGCCACCATCACCCCGCAGCACCTGCTCTACAACCGCAACGCCCTGTTCACCGGCGGGCTGCGTCCGCACTACTACTGCCTGCCCGTGCTCAAGCGCGAGGTGCACCGGCAAGCGCTGCTCAAGGCCGCCACCAGCGGCAGCCCGAAGTTTTTCCTGGGCACCGACAGCGCTCCTCATGCCGCTCAGCTCAAGGAAAACAGCGTGTGCGGCGCCGGTTGCTTCACCGCGCCCGCGGCGCTGGAGCTGTATGCCGAAGCCTTCGAAGCCCTGGGCGCGCTGGACAAACTCGAAGCCTTCGCCAGCTTCCACGGCCCCGATTTCTACGGCTTGCCGCGCAACACCGGCACGGTCACGCTTCGGCGCACGCCGCTCACCCTGCCCGAGACGCTGCCGTTTGGCGACGCCGTCATCAAGCCGCTGCGCGCTGGCGAGACCCTGGCGTGGAGCCTCGTGTGAGCGCGCCCAAGGTGATGCTGCTGATCGACGCCGACAACGTGAGCGTCGATGTCATCGAACAAACCGTCGCTCATCTGCTGGCGGAGTTTGGGGCCTTGCACGGCCGCCGCGCCTACTGCAATGCCGAGAGCGCCCTCAAGCACCAGGCGCTGTTCAAGCGCTTGGGCATCCGCCCCATGGTGAATTTGGCCGCTGGCAAGAACAGCACCGACATCGCGCTGGCGGTTGATGCCCTGGAGCTGGCGATGTGCGAGCGCCCCGATGTGCTGGCGATTGCCAGCAGCGACAGCGATTTCGCCCCCCTGGTGACCCGAGTGCGCGAAAAGGGCTGCCGTGTGCTCGGCTTTGGGCAGGACGGCAAGACGGGCGAGAGCACCGTCGCCTTGTACGACCGCTACGTGCAGTTCACGGCACGCGGGCGCCTGGTGGAAGAGGGCGAAACCCGCGCCGCGCGGGGTCGCCGCCGCGCCCCGGTGTCGGCGCCGGCGACCCCGGCCACCCCGCCTGGGACCACGTCCGCGCCGCCGGCCCGCCAAGCCCGAACGCGGCGTGCCGCGCCCGCCGCCGAGCCCGCGCCGCCGCAGGCCAGCCCGGTGGAGGCCGTCGCCCCCGCGGCCCCCAAGCGCAAGACCCGCGCCAAGCGCGGCAGCGCTCCCGCCGCAGCCGACGTGGCCGACGTGATGGCGGCCTTGTTGGCCGAAGACGTGGAAGCCGCGATGGCCTCTCCGTCCGCGCCCACGCCAGCGGCCCCGCCCGCTCGGGCGGACGAGGTGCAACGCCTGATCGCCGCCGCTCCCGAGTTGCAGCAGGGCCAGACCGTGGACCTCAACCGCGTGGCCGAGGCCCTGCGCAAGCTGGGCCTCTTGGGCAAAAACGCCTCGTCCATCCGTTGGCTGCGCAAGCACCCCGAGGCCTTCGAGTTGAGCCCGGCCAGCAAGCCCAACAAGGTGCGCTTGCGCGATTGATCGCCATCCGGCCTGCCCCCTGGCTGGCGCCCATGGCGCGCTGGCTGCCGCTGACCACGGACGACGCAGTCGCCGCGCTCAACGCCTTGCCCGGCGCGCCACGCACCTTCGTGCCGTCGCAGGCCTTGCCCCCGGGAGACGCCTACGAGACCTTCATCGCCCGCACCGGCACCGTGCCCACCCGCCATCACTTGCACGACCTGTTCAACGGGCTGGTGTGGTGCGCCGAGCCCGAGATCAAGGCGCGGCTCAACGCGCTGCAGGCGGACCACATCGCGGCGAGCGGGGTGGGGGGCACGCGCGGGCCGGTGCGCGACGCGCTAACCCTGTTCGACGAGAACGGAGCCACCTGGCTCGAGTGCCCGCCTCCCATCGCCGACGCCTGGCGGCGGCGCGATTGGCGCGCCCTCTTTGTCACCCACCGCGCGCTGTGGGCCAGCGTGCCGCCCCCGCGCTTGGTGGGTCATGCGCTGATGGAGCAGTTGGCCCAGGCGCCACGAAAAAGCCTGTGTGCCCACGTCCTGCTGGACGATCCCCTGGCCTTGGCGCCCGGGGCGTGGGCGACCAAGCCCTTCTTGCCGCTGCCCGTGCTGGGCGTGCCCGGCTGGTGGCCGGCGAACGCCGACCCCACCTTCTACGATGATCCCGCCGTGTTTCGGCCGCTGCGATCTCCCCGCCTGTCCCACCCATGAAACCTTCCTTGCTGATCGCGGCCCTGGCCGTGGGGGCCCTGCTCGCGGGCCCGGTTTGCGCCCAATCGCCGGGCGTTGACGCCCCGGCGGCCGTGCCCAAAGCGCCCGCGCCCGTCTCGGCCACCGCCCGCCGCCTGTTCGATGGCGTTCGCCACGAGCTGGTGCAGGTGCGCACCCTGCTGGCCCAGCAGGACAGCCAAGCCAGCGTGGGCTCGGGCTTCGTGGTCGGGCAGGACGGCTTGATCGTCACGAACTACCACGTGGTCAGCCAGGTGGCGCTGGAGCCCAAGGACTTCCGCTTGCGCTTCATCGGCGCCGACGGACGCACCGGCGGCTTGCAGATCCTGGCCATCGATGTGCGCCGAGACCTGGCCCTGCTGCGCGCCGTGGACGAGGCCAAGGGAACGCCGCTGCGCTTCGAGCGCGCCTTGTCCTTCCGCCCGGCAGGTGAGCCGCTGTCCAAGGGCGACCGCATTTACTCGCTCGGTCACCCGCACGACGTGGCGTTCGCGATCGTCGAGGGCAACTACAACGGCCTGGTCGAGCGCAGCTTCGACCCGCTCATCTATTACGCCGGCTCCATCAACCCCGGCATGAGCGGCGGCCCGGTGCTGGACGAGCAAGGCCGCGTCGTGGGCGTCAACGTGTCCGGCATGATGTTTTCGCAGCAGATGAGTTTCCTGGTGCCCGGCGGCTTTGCCGAGGCCTTGAAGCAGCGCGCCGCACAAGCCAAGCCCCTGCAAGGCCCGGCTTGGCCCCAGGTGCGCGAGCAGCTGCTGGCTTACAGCGCCGAACTGACCCGCAGCTTCATGGCCTTGCCCTGGAACGACTGGGGCCACGCGCGCTACCGCATGCCCATCCCGCAGGAGCGGTTCGTCCGCTGTTGGGGGCGGTCCACCGGGGCCGAGGCCAGCAAGGGCCTGCAGTTCCAGCGCAGCCACTGCCGCATGGACCACGCCGTGTTCTTGAGCGGCAACCTGCAAACCGGCTACCTCGAGGTGCAGCACGAGGTGTACGACGGCAGTCGCATCGGCCCGCTGCGCTTTGCCAAGGCCTACTCCGACAGCTTCGAGAACGAGCGCCTGGCCCGCCAGGGTGACCGCCATCGCACCTCGGCTCACTGCACCGAGTCCTTCGTCGACGCCCAGGGCCTGCCCCTGCGTGCCGTGCTGTGCCTGCGCGCGTATCGAAAGATGGAGGGCGTGCACGACGTGACCGTGCTGCTCACCGCCGTGGACCAGGCCGAGCAAGGTCTGCTCGGGCGCTTTGACGCCCACGGCGTGAGCTTCGACGACGCGCTGAAGCTGGCCCGTCACTTCGTGCAGGGCTACGGTCTGCAGAAAGCGGGGGCGAAATGAGCACCGCGCCAACCCTGCTGGCCTTGGTCGACGTGATCGACGCCGAGGGCCACACCCGGCACAGCCATCCCGTGCATGCCAACCCCGAAGGGCAAGCCCGGCTGCGCCTGGGCCGCGCCCTCGACAACGACTTGGTGTTGGACGACCCTTGTGTGGCACCGCACCACGCCGAGTTGGCGCTGGGCCCCGAACCCGAGGGGCACTTGACCCTCTTGCCCAGCCTGAATGGGGCGCGCCAGGGTCGGCAGCACGTGGACGCGCCCGACTGCTTGCAGTGGCCGCACGACGGTCTGCTCCATCTGGGTCAAACCACGCTGCGCCTGCGCCATGCGGCCGGCGCCCTGCCGCTTGAGCAAGCCTTGGCCCGCCCGACGCCCATGCGCCAGCGACGGGCCTGGTTCGAGCTGGCGGCGCTGGTGCTGTTCGTGCTGGGCGTGGCCGGCTTCGACAGCTGGCTCACGCAAACCCCCGGCAACACTTGGCGGCCTGTGGGCATGGCGGTGCTGGGCATGGCGGCGGGCGTGGCCGTGTGGGCCCTGCTGTGGTCGCTGGTGAGCCAGGTGTTCCAGCGGCGCTTCCCCTTCCTGCAGCATCTGCGCTGGACCTTGGTCGCGCTGGCGGCGCTCTGGGTGCTCGACCAAGGCGCGCTGGGCTTGGCCTATGCGGTGTCCCTGCCGCCCGTGCTGGCGGTGGCGGTCGGCTTGGATGCGGTGGTGATGTTGGGCCTGCTCTACGTGCAAGGCCGCTCGGTCTGGCCCCGCGCTGCGGGGCGCTGGCTGGGCTTGTTGCTGCTGGGAGCCGCGCTGATCACGGCCGTCACCGTGTGGAAGCGGGAGCAGCAGCAGCACTGGTTCCAACCCCTGTACCTGTCGGCCCTGCCACCTCCCGCCCTGCGCCTGGCCCCGTTGCGCAGCCCCGACGACTGGCTGCAAGACGCCGCCGCCTTGCGTGAAGAGTTGGCCCGCAAGGCCCAACTGGACCCGGTGACTGGCGAGCCCGCCGACGCAGAAGAGTGAACCCGGCCACAATCGCAACTTCGTGAAGACGCCCAGACCGCCGCTGGGGCAAGGCCCGAAAGGGTGCCCTGGAGGAAGGTCCGGACTGCATAGAGCAGCGTAGGGGGTAACACCCCTCCACCGCGAGGTGCGGATCAGAGCAACAGAGACGAGTTCGGACGGGTAGCGCGGACGCGGTGCAAGCTGCAACCGACGCGAAACCGCTGGAGGTGGTCTGTGAGCGCGCTGGCGAAAGCCAGCGGCCCGACCGGCGCAAACCGGGCGGATGGCGCGCAAGCGCCAGGCGAGCAGCACCTCGGGCGGCCCGGGCGCGCAAGCGCCCGACCCGCCCGAGGTGAAACGGGCAATCTCTACGCGCAGC
>NZ_JAPZSY010000083.1 GCF_027532025.1 Inhella sp.
GGAACGCCCGCCGCGATGGAGCCCTGCCCTTTGCTGCTTTCTTCGACGGCTCCCGCCACTTGGATGCGATAGCCGTCGGGCATTCGGGCCTGCAAGGCTTGCAGTTGGGGCCAAATCTGGTTGCTGACGGTGGCGCCCTGCAAGCCCTCCACGACGTCGCCCTGGACGGTGATGGCGTACTGGCGTCCTTCGCGCCACATCACGCCCGGCTCGAAGCCAAAGTCGAAGCGGGCGACCTGCGTCAGCGGCACGGAGCGGCCGTTTGACGTGGGCACGTAGGCGCTGCCCAGGTCCGTGAGGGTGCTGCGTTGGTCCAGGGGCTGGCGAAGAACGATTTCGATCAGGCGGTCGTCCTCGCGGTACTGCCCGATGGTGCTGCCCGACAGCATGGTGCGCGAAGCCTGGGCGATGCTTTGGCTGCTCACCCCCAAGGCCCGGGCCTTGTCCTGATCGATCTTCAGGCGCAGCACCTTGATGGACTCGTTCCAGTTGTCGTTCACGCCCAGCATGTTGGGGTTGGCGGCCAACACGGTGCGCGCCTCGTCGGCGTAGCGACGCAAAACGCCGGGGTCGGGGCCGATGAGCCGGAACTGCACGGGGTAAGGCACGGGAGGCCCGTTGGGCAGCAGCTTGACACGGCCTCTCACCTCCCCAAACTCCTCGGCCAGCAAGGCAGGCAAGCGCTGGCGCAACGCCTCGCGCTCTTGCAGCGTCTTGGGCAGCAGGATGACCTGCGCGACGTTCGTTTGGGGAAACACGTTGTCCAGCGGCAAGTAAAAGCGCGGCACCCCAGAGCCCACCCAAGCCGTGACCGAGGTCAACCCGGGCTCCTGCAGCATGCGCTGCTCAAAACGCTGAGCCACAGCCGCGGTGTTTTGAATGGGCGATCCCTCCGGGAGCCACAGGTCGACCAGAATTTCGGGGCGGCTGCTGTCCGGGAAGAACTGCTGCTGCACCTTGCCCATGCCCACGATGCCCAAGGCGAAGGTGGCCAACGTCAGGCCGATGGTGATCCAACGGTGCACCACGCACCAGCGCACCAGCGCGCGGAAACGCGCATAGAAAGGTGTGTCGAACAACTCATGCGCCTGGCCGGACGGCGCCGATCGAGTTCGCAACAACCAAGCGCCAAGGTAGGGCACGAAGTACACCGACACCACCCAGGAGATGACCAGCGACGCGGAGGTGACGGCAAAGATGGCGTAGGTGTACTCGCCCACGGAGGAGCGCGCCAAGCCGATGGGCAGGAACCCCACGGCCGTGATGAGCGTCCCTGTGAGCATGGGCATGGACGTCACCTCGTAGGCAAACGTGGCCGCCGTCTTCTTGTCGTAGCCCTCTTCGAGCTTGCGCACCATCATCTCAACGGCAATGATGGCGTCGTCCACCAGCAACCCGAGGGCGATGATGAGGCTGCCCAGCGAAATCTTGTGCAGCCCGACGCCCCAGTAGTACATGGTGACGAAGGTGATGGCCAGCACCAGGGGGATGGTGATGGCCACCACCAGACCGGGCCATATGTCGATGCGCAGGGGCTTGGTGTGCAGGCCCAGGCTGATGAAGCTCACCGCGAGCACAACGACCACGGCCTCAATGAGCACCTGAACGAACTCGCGAACAGACCGCTGCACCGCTTGCGGCTGGTTCTGGACCTGCGACAAGGTCAGACCCGCGGGCAGCGTGGGTTCGATGGTGGCCAAGGCCGCTTGCAGCGCTTGGCCCAGGCGGATGATGTCGCCGCCCTTGGCCATGGAGACCCCCAGCGCGACCACCTGTTGGCCCTGGTGGCGCACGGTGACGCCAGGAGGCTCCACGTAGGCGCGGGTGACGGTGGCGATGTCCCCCAAGCGCAAACTGCTGGCCTGCCCAGTTTGCGGGTTCACAGCCCGAACGGCCAACTGTCGGATGCCTTCGATGTTCTGGAACTGACCTTGGACACGCACCCCGACGTTGCCGTCTGAACTGTTCAGCAGGCCCGAGCCTTCGACCGCATTCTGGGCGTTGAGCTGGCCCACGATCTGGTTCAGATCCAGGCCGAGTTGGGCGATCTTTTGGTGAGAGATCTCGACGTAGATCTTCTCTGCCTGGACCCCAAACAGCTCGACCTTGGCGACGTCAGGAACACGAAGCAGCTCGGCACGGATCGCGTCCGCGTGGCGCCGCAGCTCTTCAGGGCTGTAGCCGTCGCCGCTCAGGGCATAGATGGAGCCGTACACATCCCCGAACTCATCGTTGTAGAAGGGCCCCAAGACGCCGGGGGGCAAGGTATGCCGCATGTCGCCCAGCTTCTTGCGCACTTGGTACCACGTGCCCGCAACGTCCTTGGCCGCCACGCTGTCCTTGAGTTGGAACAGGGTCAGGGACTCGCCTGGTTTGGTGAACGAGCGGATGCGATCGGCGTTCGGGACCTCTTGAAGCGTGCGCTCGATCTTGTCCGTGACTTGATCGGCCATCTGCTGCGCCGTGGCTCCGGGCCAGAAGGCCTGAATCACCATGGCGCGGAACGTGAATGGCGGGTCCTCGTCCTGACCCAGTTGAAAGTAGGCCGCAAATCCCACCACCAAGAACACCACCATCAGGTAGCGCGTCAGTGACGGATGCTCCAGCGCCCAGCGGGAGATGTTGAAGCGATGGCGGGCGGTGTCGGTGGCTTGGCTCATGCAGCCCTCGGCTCAACGTGCGACCGATGCCGCAGCAGACGCGGCAGGCGCCGCCCCAAAGCGGCGGACCTTCTGGTTCTCGCCCAGCACATGGGTCCCGGCGATGACGATCTCTTGCTGCGCCGTCAAGCCACCCGCCACCACGACCATGTTCCCATCGGCGCCGCCCACCTGGATGGCCTGCGGACGCAAGGTCATGGTGCTGGGCACCAACACCCAAACGTGAGGGCTGCCTTGGCGCTCGAACACAGCCGACATGGGCACCTTCAGCACGCCGCTCGCCTGCCCAGGGCTGAAGACGGCCGTGGCCGTCTGCCCGAGCTTGACCCCGTCCGGCTTGCCGATGTCGGCCTTGACCACGAACGTGCGCGTCACCGGGTCGGCGGATTCGGCGATCTCCCGCACCTTGGCTGGCAAGGGCTGCTCGAGCCCCCAGATGCGGGCCTGCAGACGGGCGGCCTGCGACTGAAGCTGCTGCTTCAGCAAGGCCACCTGGTGCTCGGGCACCTGGAACACCAAGTCTCGCGGGCCGTCCTGCGCCAGGCGCAGCACCGGCGTGCCGGCGGCCACCACCGTGCCCGGCTCGGCGTCCACGCTGGTGATGAGCCCCGCCGCGTCGGCCACCAAGTCGACATAGCCCGCTTGGTTGCGCTGCGCCTTGGCCTGCGCCTGGGCCTGTTCCCACTGCCCTTGCGCTGCAGCCAAGGCGACCTCTCGGCGTTCGAGCTCGGCGCCGCTGATGAAGCCCTGGGCCTTCAGGTCTTTGAAACGCTGCAAGTCCGCGGCTTGTTGATCGCGGTTCGTGGTCGCCGCTCGCAGCGCGGCTTGGGCGGCCTCGGCCGCCAACGACAGGTCGACGCCGTCCAGGCGCATCAGCACCTGGCCGGCTTTGACGCGGTCGCCCAGGTTCACCAAACGTTGCTGAACCTTGCCCGGCACCCGAAAGCTCAAACGGCTTTCGGTGCGCGCCCGCACATCGGCCGCGTACTCGACCGTCTGTGCGGCGGTCCCCAACTCGACCACCATGGTGCGCACCGCCCGTTCGGGAGCGACGGGAGGCGGCTTGGGCCCACAGGCCGCCAGCAGGGCGGCAACCCCAAGCAGCCACAGGCCACTCGTGCGTTGGAGGGTCGATGGGGGCATTGCATCCGACATGAAAAACCTCGTTCCCTGTGATGGGCCTTGCGCAAAGGCCTGCGCCTTCATGGCGCGGCCCAAATGTATCGGCTGGCGACAATGGGGCGTGAATCCCACCGTCGCCCCCGGCGTCGCGCCCGAGCGCCATCGCCAAGAAAACTTTCCCGTGGCGGGCTGGCTTTGCCCGCCTGCTTTGCGCCCCGCGGTCTTGGCGATCTACCGATTCGCCCGACGCGCCGACGACATGGCCGACGAAGGCGAGGTCGATCCAGCCACACGCCGCCTTCAACTCGAAACACTGCGAGGCGTGCTGCATGCCATCGACGAGGGGCGCGCGCCCGAACCCTTGCATGCCGACCTCGCCGCCGCCGTGGCCGCTCACCGTCTGCCCTTGGCGCCCATGCACGCCCTGCTCGACGCCTTCGTGCAAGACACTCACATCGACCGCTACGCGAGCCGCGAGGAGCTGCTGGCCTACTGCCGGCTGTCGGCCAATCCGGTCGGGCGCTTGATGCTTCACTTGGTGGGCGTGAGCGACGAGCGCGCCTTGGCCGAATCCGACGCCATCTGCACGGCGCTGCAACTCATCAACCACTGGCAAGATGTGGGCGTCGATCGCTTGAAGCCTCGGGTCTACCTGCCCCTGGAGGACCTGCAGGCCCACGGCGCCTGCATCGACGACGTGTTGGAAGGCCGGGACACCCCCGCCCTTCGGGCCACGGTGTGCAAGCTCAATGCCTGGGCGATGGACCTGATGCAGCAGGGCGCGGCCCTGCCGCACCGCGTGCCCGGTCGTTTTGGTTTGGTGGTGCGCCTGGTGGTTGAAGGGGGACTGCGCGTGGGAGAGAAAATACAGGCTATGGACGGCGCCACCCTGCACCAACGGCCCCAGCTTCGCGCCTGGGATCTGCCGCGCTTGTTGTGGCGCGCCCTCCTCCACCCCCGGCCCGCCGCATGACGCCCAACCAGTACGCCGAAGCCAAAGCCGCCGAAAGCGGCTCCAGCTTCACCTATGCCTTCAAGTTCCTGGAGCCCGCCCAGCGGGAGGCCATCACCGCGTTTTACGCCGTCTGCCGCGAGGTGGACGACGTGGTGGACGAGGTGAGCGATCCGGGCGTGGCGGCCACCAAATTGGCCTGGTGGCGTCGCGAAGTGGGCTCGGCCTTTGCGGACCAAGCCAGTCACCCGGCTTTGCAGGCCCTGATGCCGCATGCCGAGCGCTTCGGCATCGAGGCACGACACCTGCTGGCCGTCATCGAGGGGTGCGAGATGGATCTCCAGCAGTCCCGCTACCTTGACTACCCCGGCCTGCAGCGCTACTGCCACTTGGTGGCGGGCGTGGTGGGCGAGGTGGCCAGCGGCATCTTTGGCCGCACGCAGCCGCAGACCGTGGAGTACGCCCACCGACTGGGGCTGGCCCTGCAACTGACGAACATCATCCGCGACGTTGGTGACGATGCGCGCCGGGGCCGCATTTACCTGCCGGTGAGCGAGCTGCAGCAGTTTGGCGTCACAGCCCAAGAACTCCTGAAGCGGGAGGCGCCCTGGGGCTACAGCGACCGCTTCACGGCCTTGATGCGCTTTCAGGCCGAGCGCGCCCAACGTGCTTACGACGAGGCCTTGGCCTTGCTGCCAGAGGCCGATCGGCGCGCGCAGAAGCCGGGCCTCATGATGGCCAACATCTACCGGCGCTTGCTGCGCGAGATCGAAGCGGGCGGCTTCCAAGTGCTTCACCAGCGCATCTCGCTGACGCCCTTGCGCAAGGTGTGGATCGCCATGCTCACCCAGTGGCGCGGGCGTTGAAGCCCCGCGTGCTCGTCATTGGCGGCGGCTGGGCCGGGTTGGCGGCCGCTGTGCATGCGGTGCGGCGGGGCGCCGAGGTTCAGCTTTGGGAGATGGCCCCGCTGTTGGGGGGGCGCGCCCGCGCCTGGTGCGATGCCGACGGCCATTGGCACGACAGCGGCCAGCACATCTTGATCGGCGCCTACCGCGAAACACTCGCGCTGATGGCCACCGTGGGCGCTGCGCCAGCGCTCTGCCTGCACCGGCTGCCCCTGATGCTGGTCGATCCCCAAGGTCAAGGCCTTCGGTGGCCTCGGACGCGCGCGCCGGCCTGGGCTGCAGCGCTGGCCGTGGCACGCCATCCTCGTTGGCGTTGGCGCGAGCACCTGGGGCTGGCGCTGTGGACCTTGGGCCTGCTGGCCCGGGGCCTGCGCGCGCCAGCCGCCTGGTCGGTCGAACGCTTGTGTCGGGGCCTGCCCTTGGCGGTGAGGCAAGACCTGATCGACCCGCTGTGCATCGCCGCCCTCAACACCCGCACCGAGGAAGCCAGCGCGGCGGTGCTGCTGCGCGTGCTGCGCGACGCTCTGCTGGGCGGACGCGGCGGCTCCGACCTGCTGCTGCCCGCAGCGCCACTGCATGCCCTGTTGCCGGGCCCTGCCGCCGCTTGGCTCCAGGCGCACGGGGCGAAGGTGCACACCGGCCGCCGCGCGTTGCAGTTGACGCCACAAGGCTCGGGCTGGGTCTGCGACGGCCAAGCCCACGACCGTGTGGTGCTCGCCTGCAGCGCCACCGAAGCCTCGCGCCTCACCCGCGGCTTCGCCCCCGACTGGGCCGCCGCCGCCGCTGCACTCCCAGCCGAAGCCATCGCCACGGTGGAGCTGCACGCCGAGGGCGCCGCGTTGGCGGCGCCGATGGTGGCGCTGTCGGGCGGACCGGCCCAGTTTCTTTTCGACCTGGGAGGCATCGACGGGCCGGGCAGTCCCCGTCAGGGTCGCTTCACCGCCGTGGCCAGCGCCGTCGCCCAGGAATTGGCGGTCGATGGCCTGGAGGCGGTGGCCGCTCGCATCGCCGCGCAAGTGCGTGCCCAGGTGCCCGCACTGGCTCAGGCCGTTCAGGCGCAAGCCCATGCCGACAAGCGAGCCACGTTCGCGTGCCGAGCGGCCTTGCAACGCCCGCGCATGGCGATCGCCCCCGGGCTTTGGGCCGCCGGGGACTACGTGGACGGCCCCTACCCTGCCACCCTGGAAGGCGCGGTGCAGGCCGGCCAGCGCGCCGCTCAGGCGGCCTTGACCCACAATCGGCGGCCATGAGCCGTCCGCCCGCACCCGCCGAGTCCGCCAGCCCTGCCATTCAGGTGCTGGAGCGGGCCTTCGCCCTGTTGGACGTTCTGGCCCGCCACACCGACCCCGTCCCGCTCAAAGAGTTGGCGCAAGCCACGGGACTGCACCCGTCCACGACCCACCGCATCCTCAACGACCTCACCCTGGGGCGTTTCGTCGACCGCCCCGAACCTGGCAGCTACCGGCTGGGGATGCGCCTGCTGGAACTCGGCAACCTCGTGAAGGCCCGACTGGATGTGCGCGACGCCGCCCTGGATGCCATGCGGGAGCTGCACAAGCACACCCACCAGCCGGTGAATTTGTCGGTGCGTCAGGGCGACGAGATCGTTTACATCGAGCGCACCTACAGCGAGCGCAGTGGCATGCAGGTGGTGCGCACGGTGGGGGGGCGAGCCCCGCTGCACCTGACCTCGGTGGGCAAGCTGTTCCTGGCCGCCGACGAACCGACCCGCGTGCGCGCCTACGCCACACGGACCGGACTGGCAGGTCACACGCGCAACAGCATCACCGATTTGGCGCGTTTGGAGCGCGAACTCGCCCTCATCCGCACCCGCGGGGTGTCGCGCGACGAAGAGGAGTTGGAGTTGGGCGTGCGATGCATGGCTGCGGGCATCTACGACGACCAAGGCAAGCTGGTGGCCGGTCTGTCGATCTCGGCGCCCTCGGATCGACTGGAGGAAGGCTGGGAGCCCCGCCTCAAAGAAACAGCGGCTGGTATTTCATCCGCGCTGGGCTTCAGGGGTTGATCAAGAGTCTTTTCGCGACTCGCCCACCAACCACTTGCGCACACGCTCGGCGTCGCCAATCCGGCTGTACTTGCCGGCGGAGTCCAAGAAGACCAGCACCAAGCGGCGTCCTGCAAGCTGAGCCTGCATCACGAGACACTGCCCAGCCTCGCTGATGTAGCCCGTCTTTTGCAAGCCGATGTCCCAATTGGGGCTGCGCACCAAGCCGTTGGTGGTACCGAATGCCGCCTCGCGCCGGCCGACGCGAACCGTGGTGCTCTCGGATGTGGACAACTCGCGGATGAGCGGTTCGTTGTAGGCAATCTTCACCAACCGGGCCAAATCTTGCGCGCTGCTCTGGTTGCGGCTGGACAAGCCCGTGGGCTCGACGTAGCGGGTGTCGCGCATCCCCAGCAACTGCGCTTTGGCGTTCATCGCCTCGACGAAGGCGTTCATGCCACCGGGGTAATAACGCCCAAGCGCATGCGCTGCGCGGTTTTCACTGCTCATCAAGGCCAAATGCAGCATTTCGCCCCGGGTGAGTCGAGTGCCCACCTGCAGGCGAGATCGGCTCCCCTTTTCGGTGTCCACGTCGTCTTGGGTGACGGTCAGCACCTCATCCAGCGGCAGCCTTGCTTCGGTCACGACCAAAGCCGTCATCAATTTGGTGATGGAGGCGATGGGGAGCACGGCATCGTCGTTTTTGGCCAGCAGGATTTCTTCGGTGTCTTGGTCCATCACCAAGGCCACGCTGGAGCGCAGGTCCAGGGGATCGTGCGTCTGGTGCAGCCCAGCCAGCTGGCCGAAAGAGGGCTTCGCAGGCACAACGCGCGCCGGGGCCACCGCCTTCTTGCGCTTGCCAGAGACCGTCTTCGCAGGCCGCACGGACGCCTTTTTGACGGTGCCACGCTGGGCTTTGCTGGGTTGTTCTTTGGCGACCACCTCGCGCACACCCAGGGCGGCATCGCCCATCGACAGGCCCAAGGTCACCGCCAGAACAGCCCAAAAACGCATCACGAAACCCTCCGAAACAACGCCCCGAGTGTAGAGCGACGGCAGGAGATCAATCAAGGACAAGCACTTACGTGAGTTTCCTGATGCGGTGTGTGCAAATTCGCACACACTCGCTTACACCTTGCGTTTCAACCCTGGGCCGCCACGCGCTCGCCCTTGGCCCGGAGCTTGTTCAGCGCATTCAGGTAAGCCTTGGCCGACGCCACCACGATGTCCGGGTCGGAGCCGACGGCGTTGACCACGCGACCGCCGAGTTGCAGCCGCATGCTCACCTCGCCCTGGCTCTCGCTGCTGCCGCTGCTGAGTGCGTTGACGCCAAACAGAAGCAACTCCGCGCCCGACTGAACCTGGCTTTCTATGGCACGGACGCAGGCATCGACGGGGCCGTTGCCATCGCTTTCGGCGCGGAATTCTTGTCCACCGGCAGCAAAGACCACAGCCGCATGCGGACGCTCACCGGTTTCGCTGCGCTGCGCAAGGGAAACCAGGTGGTAGTGGTCCACCCCTTGGTGCTCGGCCTGTTCGTCCATGACCAAGGCCAGGATGTCTTCGTCGAACACTTCGGCTTTGCGATCGGCCAGGTCTTTGAAACGGGCAAACGCCTCGTTGACTTCCGTTTCCGACTCCAGCGTGATGCCCAACTGATCCAAGCGCTGTTTGAAGGCATTGCGCCCACTCAACTTGCCCAGCACGATCTTGTTGGCAGCCCAACCCACGTCCTCAGCGCGCATGATTTCGTAAGTGTCTCGCGCCTTCAGCACGCCATCCTGGTGGATGCCCGAGGCGTGGGCGAAGGCGTTGGCGCCGACCACGGCCTTGTTGGGTTGCACGACAAAGCCGGTGGTTTGGCTCACCAGACGCGACGCCGGAACGATCTGGCTGGTGTCGATCCTGACGTCCAGTCCGAAGTGATCCCGACGGGTCTTGACCGCCATCACCACCTCTTCCAGGGAGCAATTGCCCGCCCGCTCTCCCAGGCCGTTGATCGTGCACTCGATTTGGCGTGCCCCTCCGATCTTGACGCCAGCCAGTGAGTTGGCCACGGCCATGCCCAGGTCGTTGTGGCAGTGCACGCTCCAGATGGCCCGGTCGCTGTTGGGAATGCGGGCCCGCAGGTCGGCGATGAACTGCCCGTACAACTCGGGAATGGCATAGCCCACGGTGTCGGGGATGTTGATCGTGCGAGCGCCTTCGGCGATCACGGCCTCAAGCACTCGAACCAAAAACTCCGGGTCGCTGCGGTAGCCGTCCTCGGGCGAGAACTCCACGTCGTCACAGTGTTGGCGGGCAAAGCGCACCGCCAGCTTGGCTTGCTCCAGCACCTGCTCGCGCGTCATGCGCAGCTTCTTCTCCATGTGGAGTTCGCTGGTGGCGATGAAGGTATGGATGCGCGCCGCGTTGGCACCGCGCAAGGCCTCGGCGGCCCGTCCGATGTCGCGGTCGTTGGCACGAGCCAAAGAACAAATGCGGCTGTCCTTGACCACGCTGGCGATGGCCTGCACCGCCTCGAAATCGCCCGGGCTGGCAGCGGCGAAACCGGCTTCGATCACGTCAACCCGCAAACGTTCCAGTTGGCGGGCGATGCGCAGCTTTTCGTCTTTCGTCATCGACGCGCCGGGCGACTGTTCGCCATCGCGCAAGGTGGTGTCAAAGATGATCAACGAATCGGCCATGTGGCACTCCAGGGGTCAGAAAAAACAAAACCCGCCGAGCGTTGCTGCTGGGCGGGCGTCGTGGTGGTGGTTTGCGGCTCGTTCAGCCGCGCAAGCCTCAGCGCGCCCGGGTCTCCAGGGCTAGTAGCAGGGCGCGAATCGAGGCAGGCATGTGGCTGAATGTAGCAGTGGTCGCCGATTCTGCATTCGTCAACGATGCAGGCCGGCTTCGTCGGGCTCGTCGGTGCTGATCGCGATGAGGCTGGCATGGCGACCCTTCCACTTGCGACGCCCGTACTCCACGTAGCCCGACAGGCTGTAGCAGCAGAACAGGGCAAACAAAGCGATGGGGGTGTGGCTGGCGACCAGAGCGATCAAGATCACCAAACCCACCAACAAGGCGAACGGCACCGTGCGTTTGAGGCTGAAGTCCTTGAAGCTGTAGAAGGGTGCGTTGGTCACCATCGTCAGCCCGGCGTACAGGGTGATGCCCAGCATGGTCCATTCGAGCCAAGCCGTGGCTTGGGGCGACCAGCCGGCGTCCACGGCCAGCCAAAGGGAGCCGGCCACCAGGGCTGCCGCCGCGGGGCTGGGCAGCCCCTGGAAGAAACGTTTGTCGATGACCCCGATGTTGGTGTTGAAGCGGGCCAAGCGCAGCGCGGCACACGCGCAGTACACGAAGGCCACGATCCAGCCCCAGCGACCCAGGTCTTTCAGCGCCCACTCGTACACCACCAGTGCCGGCGCGGCGCCGAAGCTGACCATGTCGGACAAGCTGTCCATTTGCTCGCCGAAGGCCGACTGCGTGCCGGTCATGCGGGCGACGCGGCCATCCAGGCTGTCGAGCACCATGGCACAGAAGATGCCGATGGCCGCGTTCTCGAAGTGACCGTTCATGGCCATCACGATGGCGTAAAAGCCGCCGAAGAGCGCCGCCAGGGTGAACAGATTGGGCAGCACGTACAAGCCCTTGCGGGGTTTGCGCGGCGCCGCGTCCAAGTCGGAGTCGTGGAATTCAGGAGGGGTAGGGCTCATCAGGCAGCACTGTACCGAGACGCGGCGCCGGCTCAAAGCGCCAAGCGCTGACGCACGCCGTCGGCCTCCATGCGCCCCCCCTTGCCCTGCAGCACGATCTCACCCCGCTCCATCACCAGGTACTGGTCGGCCAGCTCGGCCGCGAACTCGTAAAACTGCTCCACCAGCAAGATGGCCATGGTGCCTTTGGCGGCGAGGTGGCGGATCACGCGGCCGATGTCTTTGATCACGCTGGGCTGGATGCCCTCGGTCGGTTCGTCCAGAAGCAGCACCTTCGGGCCGGCCGCCAGCGCTCGGGCGATGGCCAGTTGCTGCTGTTGGCCGCCGCTCAGGTCGCCGCCCCGGCGGTGCTGCATCTGTTCTAAGACCGGGAACAACTCGTACAGCTCCGGCGGCAGCGGCGTACTGGCCGGGCACGGGGCCAGGCCCATGCGGAGGTTGTCGAGCACCGACAGGCGCCCGAAGATCTCGCGCCCTTGGGGCACGTAGCCGAAGCCCGCCCTCACGCGGGCGTGGCTGGGCAGACCGGCGAGCTCTTGTCCTGCCAACCGGATGTGGCCTTGGCTGCTGGGCACCACGCCCATGAGCGTCTTGAGCAGGGTGGTCTTGCCCACGCCGTTGCGGCCCAGCAGCACCGTCACTTCGCCGGCGCGCAAGTCGAGGTCGATGCCGCGCAAGATGTGGGAGCCGCCGTAGTGCTGGTGCAGGCCCTCGACGCAAAGAAGTGGGTCGGTGGCGACCGCAGAGAAGCTGGGCGCACGGTCACCGGCCAAGGTACACCTCCACCACCTGCTCGTTGGCCTGGACCTCGGCCATGCCCCCTTCGGCCAGCACCCGCCCTTCGTGCAGGACCGTGACGCGGCGGTGGGCGCCGGCCAGTTGCTGCACGAAGGGCATGTCGTGTTCCACGACCACCAGGGAGTGCTTGCCCTCCAGGCTCAAGAACAGCTCGGCCGTGCGCTCAGTTTCTTCGTCGGTCATGCCGGCCACGGGCTCGTCCAGCAGCAGCAGGATCGGGTCCTGGGCCAGCAGCATTCCAATCTCCAACCACTGCTTCTGGCCGTGGCTGAGCAAACCCGCGCTGCGGTCGGCCTGGTCCCACAGGTGCACTTGCATCAGCAACTCGTCCAGCCGGTCGCGCTGGGCGCCGCTCAGGCGGGCGCGCACCGCGTGGCGCACGCGGCGGTCGCCCTGGAGGGCGAGCTCGAGGTTCTGCTGCACGGTCAGAGCCTCGAACACCGTGGGCTTCTGGAACTTTCGGCCGATGCCGGCCTGGGCGATGGCGGGCTCGCTCATCAAACGCAGGTTCAGGTTGCTGCCGAAGTACAAGCGCCCGCTGTCGGGCCGGGTCTTGCCGGTGATGCAATCCATCAGCGTGGTCTTGCCCGCGCCGTTCGGGCCGATGACACAACGCAACTCACCCAGGCCCACGGTGATCGACAGCCCGCCCAAGGCTTGGAAGCCGTCGAAGCTGACGCGCAGGTCTTCCACGTACAGGGCCACGCCCTGGTTGAACACGGGGCGGCCGCCATGGGCCACTTGGGTTTGCAGCCGGGCTCGGGCCTGGGCCCCGGCTTCCATCAACTCGGGCGTCATCGCCGCACCTTCTTGCGCACTTGGGCGAACAGGCCCACCAGGCCCTGGGGCAAAAACAGGGTCACCGCGATGAACAGCGTCCCCAGCAAATACAGCCAGGCCTCGGGCAGCCACACGGTGAACACCGACTTGCCACCGTTGACAAAGAACGCGCCCACGATCGGCCCGATCAGCGTGCCGCGGCCGCCCACCGCGGCCCAGATCGCCATCTCGATGCTGGCGGCCGGGCTCATCTCGCTCGGGTTGATGATCCCCACCTGCGGCACGTACAAGGCCCCGGCCACGGCGCACATCAGCGCAGACAGCACCCACACCGACAGCTTGTAGGCCACGGGGTCGTAACCGCAGAAGCGCACGCGGCCTTCGGCGTCGCGAATGGCCTGCAGCACTCGCCCGTAGGGGCTTTGGACCAGCGCGCGTGCCAACAAGAAACAGGCCATCAGCACCCAGCCGCTGAGCACGCACAGCACCACGCGCATGCCCGGCTCGTTCAGGGCGAAACCGGCCAAGCGCTTGAAGTCGGTGAAGCCGTTGTTGCCGCCAAAGCCCGTCTCGTTGCGGAAGAAGAGCAGCATGGCCGCCACCGTGAGGGCCTGCGTGATGATGGAGAAGTACACCCCTTGGATGCGACTGCGGAAGGCGAAGTAGCCGAAGACCCAGGCCAAGGCGCCTGGCACCAACAGCACCAGCAGCAGCTGCAAAGCCAAGCTGTCGCTCCAGGCCCAATGCCAAGGCAGTTCCTTCCAGTTGAGGAAGACCATGAAGTCGGGCAGGTCCGACTGGTACTGCCCCTCGCGGCCGATCTGGCGCATCAGGTACATACCCATGGCGTAGCCGCCGAGCGCAAAGAACAAGCCGTGGCCGAGCGACAGGATGCCGGTGATGCCCCAGATGAGGTCGATGGCCAGAGCGCACAGGGCGTAGCAGAGGAACTTGCCCAGCAGCGTGACGTAGAACTCCGGCAGGTGCAGCGCGTGGCCCGCAGGCACCAACAAGTGCAGCACGGGCACCATCACGGTCAGCCCCAGCACGGCGGCCAGCAGCAGGGCCCAACCGCGCGGGCCGAGCAAGGCGGGACGGGCAGCAAGCTCGCGCATCAGTCGGCGCTCCGGCCCTTGAGGGCGAACAGACCTTGGGGCTTCTTCTGGATGACCAGGACGAGCAGCAGGAGCAAGGCGATCTTGGCGAGCACCGCGCCTTGCCAACCTTCCAGCAGCTTGCCCAGCACGCCCAGGCCCAGTCCGGCATAGACGGTGCCAGCCAGCTGACCGACGCCGCCCAGCACCACGACCATGAAGGCATCCACGATGTAGGCCTGGCCCAGGTCGGGACCGACGTTGCCCACTTGGGACAGCGCACAGCCCGCCAAGCCGGCGATGCCCGAGCCCAGCGCAAAGGCCAGGGTGTCGACGCGGGCGGTGTTCACGCCCAGGCACCCGGCCATGCGGCGGTTTTGCGTCACGCCTCGCACCATCAGGCCCAAGCGCGTGCGCGCCAGCAGCCAGGCCATGCCAGCCAACACCAGGGCGGCGAAGGCGATGATGGCCAAGCGGTTGTAAGGCAGGGTGAAGTTGGGCAGCAACTGCCAGCCCCCGCTCAAGAAGCCCGGGTTCTCCACCGCCACGTTCTGCGCCCCAAACAGGCTTCGCACCGACTGCATGAGGATCAGGCTCAGGCCCCAGGTGGCCAGCAGGGTTTCCAGCGGGCGGCCGTACAGCCAGCGAATGACGCTGCGCTCCATGGCCGCGCCCACCGCAGCAGCCGTCATGAAGCTGACGGGCAAAGCCACCAACAGGTAGGCGTCAAAGGCGCCCGGCGGCAACCACGCCCGGAAGGCCTGCTGCACCGCCCAGGTGGCGTAGGCCCCGACCATCAACAGCTCGCCGTGGGCCATGTTGATCACGCCCATCAGCCCGTAGGTGATGGCCAGGCCCAGCGCCACCAGCAACAAGATGGAGCCCAGGCTCAGGCCGCTGAACAGCAGCTGGGCGCGCTCGCCCCAGGCCAGGCGCGCGGCCACTTGGTCGGCGGCGCTTTGCAAAGCGCGCTTCACGGTGGGGTCCGCTTCGGTGGCCAAGCGCTCCAGCAAGAGCGCGCGCTTGGCCGGCTCGGCCGACTTCGACAGCAAGGCGGCTGCGGCGGTGCGCAGCGCCGGGTCGGGCGACGACAAGCGGGTCGCAGCGACCAAGCCCTCCAGTTGCGCCTTCAGGGCGGGATCGGCTTCCGCAGCCCAAGCCCGTTCCAGCAAGGGCAGCCGCGCCGCCTCGGTGTCGTCGCGCAGCACGTTCAGGGCGGCGGCGCGCACGCTGGCCTGGGGGCTGAAGAGGTTCAAGCCTGCCAGGGCCGACTCGATCTCGCGGCGCATGCGGTTGTTGACGATGGGCTCTTCGGCATCGGCCGGGGCTGCACCGTCAGGCGGCAACACCCAGGCCTGCCCGTTCCGCACGCGGACGCGCCCTTCCTGAAGCGCTTGCAGGAAGGGCGCGAGCTGGGGGTCGCCTTGGGCAACCGCTTCGTTCAAAGCCGCGATGCGCGCGTCGCCCTCCCCCGCCGCGATGCGGTGGGCCATGGCCGGGTCCAGCGCCAACGTCGGCAAGCTCAAGCAGGCAAGGCAGACCAAAAAGAACAATCGAAGGAGCATCTGGGTGCCAACGGAGAGGCAACGGGCAGCAGAACGAGGCCCCCCAAGCGGCCGCCGTGGAACTGGCTTTGCCAGGCCACAGGCGGCGCCCCCTTGAGGGGGCCGGCGCAGCCGGTACGGGGTGGGCCTATTTCTTCTCGGGCTCGTTCTTCTTGCCCTTGTTCTCGGGGATGTAGTCGCTCCACGGATCGGCCACCACGGGACCGGGCGTCTTCCACACCACGTTGAACTGGCCGTCGGCCTTGACCTCGCCGATGAACACCGACTTGTGCAGGTGGTGGTTCTTCTCGTCCATCTTGGACGTGATCCCGGACGGTGCCGTGAAGGTCTGGCCCGCCATGGCGGCGATGACCTTGTCGGTGTCGGTGCTCTTGGCCTTGGCCACGGCCTGCGCCCACATGTTGATGCCGATGTAGGTGGCCTCCATCGGGTCGTTGGTCAGCGGCTTGTCTTTGTGGCCAGGGATGTTCTTGGCCTTCGCGTAAGCGGCCCACTTCTTGATGAAGGCATCGTTGGTGGGGTTCTTGATGGTCATGAAGTAGTTCCACGCGGCCAAGTGGCCTTGCAGAGGCTTGGTGTCCACGCCGCGCAGCTCCTCCTCACCCACGCTGAAGGCCACCACCGGCACGTCGGTCGCCTTCAGGCCTTGGTTGCCCAGCTCTTTGTAGAAGGGCACGATGCTGTCGCCGTTGATGGTGGACACCACGGCAGTCTTCTTGCCCTCGCTGGAGAACTTCTTGATCTTGGCGATGATCGACTGGTAGTCGCTGTGGCCGAAGGGCGTGTACTCCTCCAGGATGTCGCTGTCCGGGATGCCCTTGCTCTTCAAGAAGGCGCGCAAGATCTTGTTGGTGGTGCGGGGGTACACGTAGTCGGTGCCCAGCAGCACGAAGCGCTTGGCCCCCCCGCCGTCCTTGCTCATCAGGTACTCCACCGCGGGAATGGCCTGCTGGTTGGGCGCCGCGCCCGTGTAGAACACGTTCTTGCTCAGCTCTTCGCCCTCGTACTGCACCGGGTAGAACAGCAAGGAATTGGTTTGCTCGAACACCGGCAACACCGACTTGCGACTCACCGAGGTCCAGCAACCGAACACCACGGCCACCTTGTCTTGGCTGATGAGCTGCTTGGCCTTTTCGGCGAACAGCGGCCAGTTGGAGGCCGGGTCCACCACCACGGGCTCGAGCTTTTTGCCCAGCACGCCACCCTTGGCGTTGATCTCGTCGATGGCCATGAGCACGGTGTCTTTCAACACCGTCTCGGAAATGGCCATGGTGCCGGAGAGCGAGTGGAGCACGCCCACCTTGATGGTGTTGGAAGCCCAAGCGGGCACGGCGGTGAAAGCGGCCAGCGCGAGGCTGATGGACGTAAGTGCAGAACGGCGAAGCATGGGGGGAATCCTCCGGTGGATGAAGTGAGGGCGGAACAGCTGCCGTTGCGCAGTGCAGCAATCAACGTGCCATGCCCTTCAGCCCTTGCACATCCCGTTTTCCGCTGCATGGCGATGCGCCATGCGCCGGTCTGGTGCATCGCACGCACCAGCGCTCTCAAGTGGTGCGCGCAGGGGGCTTCAAAGAGTCCACGGCCTGGCCATGGCTGACCCGACAACCGGCCAGCACCCAAGCGCCAGGGTCCGGCTGCGATGACGGATGCAAGGGCCAAGCCGCGGCCAAATCGAACACCACCTTCACCTCGGGCTTTTGGCGCATCGCCCTCGCCTGACTCACGGAACCATCGGGGTGACTCATGAGCCCTCCCTCCAACCACACTCACAACAAGCATCAATCTGCATGACAAGTCTCCCGGCCGAGGCGGGCAGTCAGAACAACAACGGACACTCGTTCGCAATCCCCGTGCCAAGCTGGCCTGAGCTTTGCCTACTGCCGAGGCATCCGGCGCCACGCGCTGCACAATCCTTTCGAACTGAACTTGCCCTCACGCCATGGACCTGACGCCTCGCGAGAAAGACAAGCTGCTGCTCTTCACGGCAGCGCTCTTGGCGGAGCGGCGACGTGCTCGCGGGCTGAAGCTCAACCATCCCGAAGCCGTGGCCCTCATCAGCGCTGCGGTGCTGGAAGGGGCTCGCGATGGCAAGACGGTGGCCCAACTGATGAGCGAAGGCCGTCAAGTGTTGAGCCGCTCCGATGTGATGGAAGGGGTGCCGGAAATGATTCCTGACATCCAGGTGGAAGCCACCTTCCCCGACGGCACCAAGCTGGTGAGCGTGCACCAACCCATCACCTGAACGAGCCTTGTTTGCCATGATGAAACGCTTGCGTCTGTTCACCGTCACCGCTCCATTGGCCTTGGTGCCCGCTCTGGCCTACGCTCACAGCGGCGACCATGGCATGGCTGGCTTTGCTGCTGGCTTTGCCCACCCCTTGACGGGGCCAGATCATTTGGCGGCCATGTTGGCGGTGGGCTTGTGGAGCGCCCTCGCCAAAGGGGAGCTGAAGCGAGCCGTATGGGCGCCCGTTGTTTTTGCGGCGACCCTTCTGTTGGGCGCATTGGCCACCATGCTGGGCGACTGGCAAGCGCTTTGGGTGGAGCCTGGGATCGCGGTGTCCTTGTTGTGCCTTGGCCTTTTGGTGGCGTGGCGGGTCAACCTGTCGCGTTGGGTGGGCCTGGTGCTGACCGTGGTGTTTGCGTTGGCGCACGGGGCAGCCCACGGCACTGAACTGCTCGGCTTGGGCAGCCTGGCCGGCATGGTGCTGGCCACGGCCGTGTTGCACAGCGCCGGTCTGGCGTTTGGCCTGCTGATGCGCCCCACGGCCATGCGCTGGAGCGAGGGCCTGGGCGCCACGCTGATGACCTTCGGCGCGCTGCGCTTGGCTGGAGTTCTATGAGCGCCCCCGGTCTCACCATGTTCGCCCCCCCCCGAGGGGGCCCCGCGCTCCGTGGGGCGGCCCTGCGGAGCGCGCGCTGATCCCGGGCGAGGTGCTGACCGACGACGGCGACCTCGTCCTCAATCCGGGGCGCCGCACCCTCACGCTGAAGGTCGCCAACACCGGCGACCGCCCCATCCAGGTGGGCTCGCACTACCACTTTGCCGAAACCAACGCGGCCCTGGCCTTCGACCGCGAGGCCGCGCGCGGCATGCGGCTGAACATCTGCAGCGGCACCGCCGTTCGCTTCGAGCCCGGCCAAAGCCGCACGGTGGAGCTGGTTGACCTGGGTGGCGACCGGCAGGTGTGGGGCTTCCGCGGCCTCGTCAACGGAGCGCTGTGATGGCCACCCTCAGCCGCCGTGCTTACGCCGAGATGCTCGGCCCCACCGTGGGCGACCGCCTGCGCCTGGCCGACACCGCCTTGGTGATCGAGATCGAAGACGACTTCACCCTGCGCGCCGGCGGCTACGGCGAAGAGGTGAAGTTCGGTGGCGGCAAGACCGTGCGCGACGGCATGGGCCAAAGCCAGCGTCCCAACGGCCCCACGGCAGCCGATGCCGTGGACACCGTCATCACCAACGCCGTCATCGTCGACCACTGGGGCATCGTCAAGGCCGACATCGGCCTGCGCGGCTGCCGCATCGCCGCCATCGGCAAGGCCGGCAACCCCGACGTGCAACCGTGCGTCGACATCATCATCGGCCCGGGCACGGAAATCATCGCGGGCGAGGGCTTCATCGTCACCCCCGGCGCCATCGACACGCACATCCACTTCATCTGCCCGCAGCAGATCGAAGAGGCGCTGATGTCGGGCGTGACCACCATGATCGGCGGCGGCACCGGCCCGGCCACGGGCACCCTGGCCACCACCTGCACGCCAGGGCCGCAGCACATCAGCACCATGCTGAAGGCGGCCGATGCCTTCCCCATGAACCTCGGCTTCCTCGGCAAAGGCAACGCCAGCCGACCCGAAGCGCTGGTGCAGCAGATCGACGCCGGCGCCATCGGCATGAAACTGCACGAGGACTGGGGCACCACGCCCGCGGCCATCAGCAACTGCCTGGACGTGGCCGAGCTGACCGACACGCAGGTGGCCATCCACACCGACACGCTCAACGAGAGCGGCTTCGTGGAGGACACCATCGCCGCCTTCAAGGGCCGCACCATCCACAGCTTTCACACCGAAGGCGCGGGCGGCGGCCACGCGCCTGACATCATGAAGGTGGTGGGCTTGCCAGAAGTGCTGCCCTCCTCCACCAACCCCACGCGCCCGTTCACGATCAATACGCTGGACGAGCACCTGGACATGCTGATGGTGTGCCACCACTTGGACGCCGGCATCGCCGAGGACCTGGCCTTTGCCGAATCCCGCATCCGCAAGGAAACCATCGCCGCCGAAGACATCCTGCACGACCTGGGCGCCATCAGCATGTTCTCGTCCGACAGCCAGGCCATGGGCCGCGTCGGCGAGGTCGTGATCCGCTGCTGGCAAACGGCTCACAAGATGAAGGTGCAGCGCGGCACCTTGCCGGGTGATACGGATCGTCATGACAACGCGCGGGTGAAGCGCTACATCGCCAAGCTCGGCATCAACGGCGCGCTGGCCCACGGCGTGGCGCATGAGGTGGGCAGCATCGAGGTGGGCAAGTGGGCCGACCTGGTGCTGTGGAAGCCGGCGTTCTTCGGCGTCAAGCCCGCGCTCATCATGAAGGGCGGCTTCATCGCCGCCGCCGCCATGGGCGACCCCAACGCCAGCATCCCCACGCCGCAGCCGGTGCACTACCGGCCCATGTTCGGCGCTTACGGCGGCGCTTTGGCACAGGGCTCACTCACCTTCGTCAGCCAGTGCGGCCAAGCCCATGCCGAAACGTTGGGGCTGAGCAAAACCTTGAGCGCCGTGCGCGGTTGCCGCACCGTCAAGAAGGCGGACATGGTGCTGAATCACTACCTGCCGAAGATGGAAATCGACGCGCAAACCTACGAGGTGCGGGCCGACGGCGTGCTGCTCACCTGCGAGCCCGCCAGCTTGCTGCCGATGGCGCAGCGCTACTTCTTGTTCTAACGACGCACTCCGGACAATGCAGTCGATAGCCTTGGTCGGGTCATGACGCATGTCAGGCAGCTGAGTCCAGCCTCTTGGGACCAACTGGCACCGCACTCGGTGCACCATGGTCTGCCTCAGTGCTGAACTGCGCCTGAGCGTTCGTCCAAGGCTCGACAAGCAATGAATGAAAAGCAAGACCGAGCGATCGTCCGGGTTGATGCCCTGCGGCGGGGCGCCTTCTGGGCATGCATCACCGTTGCACTGGGTTGTGCATTGGGCCTCTTGGCTCTGGCGCGCTTTGAAGGCAGGCCCTTGGTCCAGCAGGAGACCGCTTCTCCCACTGGTTCGGAATCTGCCGCAACGGCAACCCAGGCATCTCGGCAAATGCCCCCGAGTGCGGCGAATCCAGCCAGCGGCATTGAGCCCGCCTCGGAGTCGCTGTGGCCAGCGCCCAGCTTCCTGGGCCAAGCTGTGGGTGCGGTTGGGTTTGCCCCCTTCGTTCAGGCGGCTCACAGCAAGGGCACCATCGAGCAGTTGTCGGAAGCACTCTCGGTGCTGGAGGAATGCGCAAGGATTGACCGAGAGATCGAGCTGGTGCACCGCGACCGGAAGCCAAATGGGCTCGACAACAACCTGCTGCGCCAGTACCAGGCCATCAGTCGCGCCTGCCAAACGATTGGGCCGGCTGAGCGTGCCCTGCGACTGCCCATGTTGAAGCAGCTGGCCAACAGCAGCGCAGAGGCGAGCGTTCGCTACTTTCTTGCGCTTCGTTCCGCTGGCGTTGAACCCTCAGTACTGTCTGAAGCCTTGATGGCGATCCACAAGTGGGCTCTGCGCGGCGATTTGGCGTCGGCCGTCTTTCTGGCCCACTCGTCCTCGGCAGCCGATTTGGGGCCGGTTGAGCAGCGTGCGCTCTTGCTTGCCTTGCGCGCCATGGCCAACGGCAGTGCGGAAGACCTCATGCACTTTGACCATCCTGGCTGGAAAACGCCTGCGCAGCGGCCACTGTCGCCAGCGAGCTTGGAGGCCCAAGCTCAGGTGCGCAGCCAGATCATCTTGGCTGACATGCAGGCGGCACGCGCCGCCCGGTGATCGATGGCAATGTGTGAATGTTTTTGCCTCGGCTCGTCGACGGCCCGCAGTCTTGATGCGGGGGTCGCACCGGTTTGTCTCCCAGTCGGCCCAAGCTCACGCCGAGAGGCTTGGCGTCGAGAGGACGCTGAGCGCCGTGCGCGGCTGCCGCACGGTCAAAAAGGCGGACATGGTGCTGAACAACTACCTGCCAAAGATGGAGATCGACGCACAAACCTACGAGGTGCGCGCCGACGGCGTGCTGCTCACCTGCGAGCCGGCCAGCGTGCTGCCGATGGCGCAGCGCTACTTCTTGTTCTGACGCCCCACCAAACCCGCACGGCGCACGCGATCCACGCCTTCGGCGACGATGGCGGGCTCGCGACCCGTGCCGCGCCCAGGGCCTCTCGATGAAACGACGTCACATCCTCCAAGCCAGCCTCAGCCTACCTGCCGGGGCCGCTGCCGCCACGGCCATGGCCGACTTCCCTTGGCGCGACGCCAGCGCCGCGCAGCTGGCACAAGCGCAACGCGAAGGCCGCGCCACGGCCTTGGGCCTGACGCAGGCCTACTTGGCCCGCATCGGCGCGCTGGACCGCGCGGGCCCGCAGCTGCGCAGCGTGATCGAGCTCAACCCCGAGGCCGAGGCCATCGCCGCCGCGCTGGACGCCGAGCGCGCCGCCGGCCGGGTGCGCGGCCCGCTGCATGGGCTGCCGGTGCTGCTGAAGGACAACATCGCCACCGGCGACCGCATGGCCACCACGGCCGGCTCCATCGCGCTGGCGGGTGTGTCGGCCGCCAAAGACGCCCCGCTGGTGGAACGCCTGCGGGCCGAAGGCGCGGTCATCTTGGGCAAGACCAACCTGTCCGAATGGGCCAACTTCCGCGGCAAGGCCTCCGTCAGCGGCTGGAGTTCGCGCGGCGGCCAAACCCGCAACCCCTACGCGCTGGACCGCACGCCCAGCGGCTCCTCTTCGGGCACCGGCGCCGCGCTCGCTGCGAACTTCGCCGCGCTGGGTGTGGGCACCGAAACCGACGGCTCCATCACCTCGCCGGCCTCGGTGCAAGGCCTGGTGGGCATGAAGCCCACGCTGGGCCTCGTGTCGCGCCGCGGCGTGATCCCCATCGCCCCCTCGCAAGACACCGCCGGCCCTATGTGCCGCAGCGTGGCCGACGCCGCCTTGCTGCTCTGGGCCCTGGCCGGCGTCGACCCCGGCGATGCAGCCACCAAGGCCCAGCAAGGCCGCTTTGACCGAGATGCCCTGCTGCAGTTGCCACCCCAGGCCCTGCGCGGTGCCCGCTTGGGCGTGGCCACCAACCTGGTGGAAGGGCACGGCCGCGCCACCGTGGCCCTGTTCGAGGCCTCGCTGCAGCAACTGGAAGCCGCAGGCGCCACCCTGGTGCGCGAACCCCTGCCGCAGTGGCCGGCGATGGGCGCGGGCGAGTTGGACGTGCTGCTGCACGAGATGGCCCCGGCGATGGCCGCCTACCTCGCCGAGTTCGCGCCGACCGCGCCGTTCAAAACCCTGGCCGACTTGCTGGCCTTCAACCGCGCGCACCCCGAAACCCTGGCCCTGTTCGGCCAGGAGTGGTTCGAGGCCTCGGTCGCCACCGTGGCTGCGGGCGGCCTGAAGGCGCCGGGCTACCGCAAGGCCCTGAGCAACGGCCGGCGTGCGGCACGGGCCCTGGGCATCGACGCCCTGATGCGCAAGCACGGGCTGGTGGCCATCGTCGCCCCCACCACCGGCCCGGCCGGCTTGATCGACCCCGTCAAGGGCGACCAAGACGGCACGCCTTCGGCCACCACACCGGCGGCCGTGGCCGGTTACCCCCACGTCACCGTGCCCATGGGCCAGGTGCAAGGTTTGCCCGTAGGCCTGTCGTTCTTCGGCACGGCCTGGAGCGACGCCCGCCTGCTGGCCCTGGCCGCCGATTACGAACAACGCAGCCGCCTGCGCCGCGACCCCGAATTCCGGGCCAGCGCCAGCGCGGTTTGACCCAACTCCAAGGCACAACCCTCATGCTTCACGCTTCCAAACGCATCGCCGGCGGTGCCGGCTTGGCACCCGCCCTGCTGAAACGCGCGCCCACGCTCGATCTCGACTGGGACACCCGCGAGAAAAGCCGCTTCGGCGCCACCGACAGCGCGGGGCGCGAGCTGGCCGTGCTGCTGCCCCGCGGCACCGTGCTGCGCGGCGGCGACGTGCTGGTGGTCGACGACGGGTCGCTCGTTCGCGTTCAAGCCGCCCCCCAAGCGGTGCTGCAAGTGCGCCATTGCAGCGCCCACGGCAGCCCCTTCGACCTGCTGCGCGCCGCCTACCACCTCGGCAACCGCCACGTGCCTTTGGAATTGCAGCCTGATTTGTTGCAACTCGAACCCGACCCCGTGTTGGCCGACATGCTGCGCCGCCAGCACCTGATCGTGACCGAGGCGCAAGCCGCCTTCGAGCCCGAGGCCGGCGCCTACGGCGAAGGGGCGGGGCACGGTCATCACCATGGGCACGACCACACGCACGACCACACGCACGAGCACGGGCACGACGGAACCCATGCACACGGACCCGCTCCGGCTCGCAAGGCCTTCGCCATCCCGGTGGTGGCTGCCAGCGCACCAGCGCACGTGCACGGGCCCGGCTGCGGTCATGCCCACGGGCACTGACACGGGCGCCAGCGACGCGCTGCTGCACCTGCTGTGGCTGGCCTCGCCGGCCCTGCCGGTGGGTGGCTTCAGCTACTCGGAAGGCCTTGAAGCGGCGGTGGACGCCGGCGTGGTGCACGACGAAGCTAGCGCGGCCGAATGGCTCTTGAACCAACTGGCGCTGGTGCAAGCCCGTGGCGAGCTGCCCGTGGTCGCGGCAGCCCACCAAGCGGCCCTGGCGGGCGATGCCGAGCGCCTGGCAGCGCTCAACGCCTGGGTGCTGCAAACGCGCGAGGCGTCCGAGTCGCTCCAGCAAACGCAGCAGATGGGCCGCAGCCTGCTGGTATGGCTGCAAGGCCTCGTGCCCGAGGCCCCGGTGCTGCCCCTGCTGCAAGCGCTCGCGCCCGCCCCCACCTGGCCGGTCGTCATGGGCTGCGCCACGGCCACGCGCGGCGCGGCGCTGGCGCCCGCGCTGCAGGCCATCGCCTTCGGCTGGGCCGAGAACCTCACCCAAGCAGCCGTGCGCGGGGTGCCCCTGGGCCAAACCGCCGGCCAGCGTTTGTTGGCACAGCTCGTGCAAGCCATTCCAGCGGCGGTGCAAACGGCGCTGGAGGCCTCCGAGCCGATGGCCTTCGCCCCCATGCTTGGCATCCACGCCGCGCGCCACGAAATCCAGTACTCGAGGTTGTTCAGATCATGAGCTTGCTCCACACCATCCCCGGCCGCACCAAAAAGCTACCCCCGCTGCGCGTGGGCATCGGCGGCCCCGTCGGTTCCGGCAAAACCACCTTGCTGGAAATGCTCTGCAAGGCCATGCGCGATCGCTGGGACCTCGTCGTCATCACCAACGACATCTACACGAAGGAAGACCAGCGCCTGCTCACCGTCTCTGGCGCCCTGCCGGCCGAGCGCATCATGGGCGTCGAAACCGGCGGCTGCCCGCACACCGCCATCCGCGAAGACTGCTCGATCAACCTCGAGGCCGTGGACCGCATGCTGGACAAGTTCCCCGACGCCGACATCGTCTTCGTCGAGAGCGGCGGCGACAACCTCGCCGCCACCTTCAGCCCCGAGCTGAGCGACCTCACCGTTTACGTGATCGACGTGGCTGCTGGCGAGAAGATCCCGCGCAAGGGCGGGCCCGGCATCACCAAGAGCGACCTGTTCGTCATCAACAAGACCGACCTGGCCCCGCACGTGGGCGCCAACCTGGACGTGATGCGAAGCGACACCGCCCGCATGCGCCCCACCAAGCCTTGGGTGATGACCAATCTCAAAACCCAGGCCGGCCTGGACGAGGTCATCCGCTTCATCGAAACCAAGGGCCTGCTCGTTGCAACGTGAACCCGGCATCCGCTGGCCCGCGCGCCTGGCCCTGAACGCGCGCGACGACGCCGGCGCCACCCGCGTGCACGCCGAGCACGACGGGCCGCTGCGCCTGCTCAAGACCCTCTACCCCGAAGGCCCGGGCGTGGCCCACGCCGTGCTGGTGCACCCGCCCGGCGGGCTGGTGGGTGGCGACCGGCTCGACGTCCAGTTGGACGTGCAGCCCGGCGCCCACCTGCTGGCCACCACCCCCGCCGCCACCCGCTACTACCGCAGCGTGCAGGGCGAGGCCGTCCAGGCCGTTCACGCCCGCGTGGCCCCCGGCGCGCGGCTTGAGTGGCTGCCGCAGGAAACCCTGGCTTACCGCGGCTGCCTGGGGCGCAACGAGCTGCGCTTGCAGTTGCAGGGTCAACTGATCGCCAGCGAACTGCTGGCCCTGGGCCTGCGCGAAGCCCATTTGCCCTTCGACCACGGCGCGCTGCTGCAGCACCTGGAGATCGAGGGCCTGTGGCGGGACCGCGGCTGGCTGCGGGCCGAGGACCGCGCCCTGCTCGACGGCCCCTGCGGCCTGGCCGGCCACCGCGCGCTGGGCACCTTGCTGATGGCCCAGGCCGAGCCCTTCGCGCCCGGCCTGGCCGAGCGCCTGCTCGACGACGCGCGCAGCGCGATCGCCGACAGCGGGCTCACCGCCGGCGCCACCCTGCTGCAAGGCCGCCTGCTGCTGCTGCGGCTGCTGGCGCACGAGTTGGAGCCGGCCACGGCGCTGATCCGCCGCGTGCGCGGCCTGTGGCGCCAGCAGGCTTGGGGCCTCGCGCCCCAGGAGCCGCGCATCTGGGCGACCTGAGTTCGCCCAGGTCAAGCTCTGGCGAATTGAGCGCGCCCTGAACAAAAAAGTGCAGCCGAAGCTGCCCTTGGGGTGACGCAAGCGCTCGCTCAGTTGCGGCTCTTGTCCACCATCTTGTTGGCCTTGATCCAGGGCATCATGTCGCGCAGCTTTTCGCCCACGACCTCGATCGGGTGCTCGGCCACCAGGCGGCGGCGGCTGATCAGGGTCGGCGCGCCGGCTTGGTTTTCCAGGATGAAGCTCTTGGCGTACTCGCCGGTCTGGATGCGGCGCAGCGCTTCCTTCATGGCGGCCTTGCTTTGCGCGGTGATCACCTCGGGGCCGGTCACGTACTCGCCGTACTCGGCGTTGTTCGAGATCGAGTAGTTCATGTTGGCGATGCCGCCCTCGTAGATCAGGTCCACGATCAGCTTGAGCTCGTGCAGGCACTCGAAGTAGGCCATCTCGGGGGCGTAGCCGGCCTCGGTCAGGGTCTCGAAGCCCGCCTTGATCAGCTCCACCGCACCGCCGCACAGCACGGCCTGCTCGCCGAACAGGTCGGTCTCGGTTTCTTCGCGGAAGCTGGTTTCGATGATGCCGGCCTTGCCACCGCCGTTGGCCGCGGCGTAGCTCAAGGCCAGGTCACGCGCCTTGCCCGTGGCGTCGGCGTGCACGGCGATCAGGTGGGGCACGCCGCCACCGCGCTTGTAGGTGTCGCGCACGGTGTGGCCGGGGGCCTTGGGCGCCACCATCCACACGTCCAAGTCGGCGCGCGGCTGCACCTGGCCGTAGTGCACGTTGAAGCCGTGGGCGAAGGCCAGCGAAGCGCCTTGCTTGATGTTGGGTTCGATGTCCTTGCGGTAGACGGCGGCGATCTGCTCGTCGGGCAGCAGCACCATCACCACGTCGGCGGCCTTCACGGCCTCGGCCACCTCGGCCACCTTCAAACCGGCGCCCTCGGCCTTGCTCCAGCTGGGACCGCCGCGGCGCACGCCCACGGTGACGTTCACACCGCTTTCGTGCAGGTTCAGCGCGTGGGCGTGCCCTTGCGAGCCATAGCCAATGATGGCGACTTGCTTGCCCTTGATCAGCGAGAGATCGGCGTCTTTGTCGTAGTACACGTTCATGGTTCAGTTCTCCAATTCAGGGCGTCAAATCAAACACGAAGGATGCGCTCGCCGCGGCCGATGCCGCTGGCGCCGGTGCGCACGGTTTCCAGGATGGCGGTGCGATCCACCGCGTCAATGAAGGCATCGAGCTTCGAGCCGTCGCCGGTGATCTCGATGGTGTAGGTCTTCTCGGTCACGTCAACGATGCGGCCGCGGAAGATGTCGGCGGTGCGCTTGAGCTCTTCGCGCTCCTTGCCCACCGCGCGCAGCTTCACGAGCATCATTTCGCGCTCGATGAACTGGGCTTCGGTCAGGTCCACCACCTTCACCACCTCGATGAGGCGGTTCAGGTGCTTGGTGATCTGCTCGATCACCTCGTCGGAACCCGTGGTCACGATGGTCATGCGCGACAACGACGGGTCTTCCGTGGGGGCCACCGACAGCGACTCGATGTTGTAGGCGCGGGCCGAGAACAGGCCCACGACCCGACTCAGCGCGCCGGCTTCGTTTTCCAGCAAAACGGCAATGATGTGCTTCATGGCGCGCTCCTCACAGGTCCTCGGAGCCGAGCAACATCTCGGTGATGCCCTTGCCGGCTTGCACCATGGGCCACACGTTCTCGCTGGGGTCGGTGCGCACGTCCAAGAACACGGTGCGGTCTTTGAGGCGCATGGCTTCGCGCAGCGCGCCTTCCACGTCACCGGGCTTCTCCACCAAGAGGCCCACGTGACCATAGGCCTCGGCCAGCTTGACGAAATCGGGCAACGCGTCCATGTAGCTGTGGCTGTAGCGGCCGCCGTAATCGAGCTGCTGCCACTGGCGCACCATGCCCAAGTAGCGGTTGTTCAGGGAGACGATCTTGACCGGTGTGTGGTACTGCTGGCAGGTGCTCAACTCTTGGATGCACATCTGGATCGAGCCTTCGCCGGTGATGGCAAACACGTCGGCGTCGGGCTTGGCCAGCTTGATGCCCATGGCATAGGGCAAGCCCACGCCCATGGTGCCCAGGCCGCCCGAGTTGATCCAACGACGCGGCTCGTCGAACTTGTAGTACTGCGCGGCCCACATTTGGTGCTGGCCCACGTCGGAGGTGATGTAGGTCTCGCGGTCGCGGGTCAGGTTCCAGAGGGTCTCGACGACCATCTGCGGCTTGATGAGGGTGTCGCTGGGCTTGTAGGCCAAGCAGTTCTTGCCCTGCCAGTCTTTGATCTGGCGCCACCAGGCGTTCAGGTCTTCGGGTTTGGCGCGCTCGTTGGCTGCGCGAATCTGCACGATCAACTCCTGCAGCACGTCTTTCACATCGCCCACGATGGGGATGTCGACCTTCACGCGCTTGGAGATCGACGAGGGGTCGATATCGACGTGGATGATCTTGCGCTGCACCTGCGCAAAGTGCTTGGGGTTGCCGATCACGCGGTCGTCGAAGCGCGCCCCCACGGCCAACAGCACATCGCAGTGCTGCATGGTCATGTTGGCTTCGTAGGTGCCGTGCATGCCCAGCATGCCCAGAAAGCGCGGGTCGGTGGCCGGCATGGCGCCCAAGCCCATCAGCGTGTTGGTGACGGGGTAGCCCAGCAGGTCCACCAACTCGCGCAGTTCGCGATGCGCCTCGCCCAGAATCACGCCACCGCCGGTGTAGATGTAGGGGCGCTTGGCGCTGAGCAGCAACTGCACGGCCTTGCGAATCTGGCCCGAGTGGCCTTTGCTGACCGGCTGGTACGAGCGCATCGAGATCGCCTTCGGATACTCGAACGCGGTCTTGTGCAAGGAGACGTCCTTGGGGATGTCCACCACCACTGGGCCCGGGCGGCCGGTGCGGGCGATGTGAAACGCCTTCTTCAGCGTCACCGCTAGCTCACGCACGTCCTTGACCAAAAAGTTGTGCTTGACGATCGGGCGCGTGATGCCCACGGTGTCGCACTCTTGGAATGCATCCAGGCCGATGGCGGGCGTGGGCACCTGCCCGGTGATGATCACCATGGGGATCGAATCCATGTACGCGGTGGCGATGCCGGTCACCGCGTTGGTCACCCCGGGGCCGGAGGTGACGAGGGCCACACCCACCTCGCCGGTGGCGCGGGCATAGCCGTCTGCCGCGTGCACGGCCGCCTGTTCGTGGCGCACCAACACATGGTGGATCGTGTCTTGCTTGTACAGCGCGTCGTAGATGTAGAGCACGGCCCCGCCGGGGTAGCCCCACAAGTACTTGACGTTTTCGGCCTGCAGGCAGCGCACGAGGATCTCGGCGCCCATCAGCTCGGGCAGGTCCGGGGCGGCATCGGTGCGTGTGTCAGCACCCGCCGCAAAACTTGCGGTCGTTGTCATCATCAACCTCCAAGGCGTTCACCATGAACACCAATCGGTGACCCTCCCCACGAACTCATGGTCCGGGCTCGGGGCTTACCCTCCGGACTCCAAGCCGAAGGAGCGGCCATGATAGGCGCCCATGCTTCGTTTTTGGCGAAGGGACGATGGCGCCGCTCGACACAGGCACCCGGCGGCACCGCGTCGCTTCAGGCTGGTCATAATCGTTACTTTTCGCCCGTTTCCGCCCGCTTTGGCCACCGACGCCGACCTCAACGAATTCCTGCGTTCCGTGGAACGGCGCGCGTTCAAGCGCACGGCCTACATGGTGCGTGACGACGATGCGGCGCTTGACATCGTGCAAGACGCCATGATCCGGCTGTCTCAGAGCTACGCCCATCGCCCCGCCGAAGAGTGGCCGATGCTATTCCAGCGCATCCTGTCCAACGCCACGATGGACTGGTTTCGCCGGCAAAAGGTGCGGAACGCGGTGCTGGTGAACCTGTCCGACTTCGAAGGCGACGACAGCGAAGACGGCTTCGACCTGCTCGAAGCCCTGGATGGCGGCGACGGTGCCCTGGGCGCCATGAGCGCGGGCGATGAAGTCGAACGCACCCAACTGGTGCAACTCATCGAACTCGAAATCCAGAAGCTTCCGGCCCGTCAACGGGAAGCGTTCTTGCTGCGTTACTGGGAAGAATTGGACACTGCAGAAACCGCCAGCGTCATGGGATGCTCCGAAGGCAGCGTGAAAACGCATTGCTCTCGGGCTGTCCAATCGCTGGCCAAGGCCTTGAGAGCCAGGGGATTGGAACGATGAGCAAGCACCGCACGACGACACCGGGCGACGCCTTGGGCCGACAACTGGCTCAAGCTCTGGACGATGCCCCCCTGCCCGAGGGCGTGGCCCAGCGCTTGGCCCTGGCACGCGAAACCGCGGTGGCCGCTGGGGCCCTGGCGCGCGAAACCCGCTGGGTCGCCGAGGCCATCCCGGCAGGGGCGGCGGGTGGCGCATCTTCGGGGCGCCGCGGCCAAGGCCGCTGGGTTTGGCTGCTCTCGGGCGCCGTGCTGACGGCGGGTTTGGTGGCAGTGGGCCAGAGTCAGTGGATGCAGCAGGTTTTGGGCGTGGCCCAAGCGGACGCTGCCCTGCTGAAGGACGCGCTGCCTCCCAACGCCTACGGCGACCCGGGTTTCACGGAATACCTGGACGAAAAGCCCGAGGCTGAGACCCCGTTGCCGGAAGACACGGAAACCGTCGACAAATGAAGGCCCTGCTCTTGGCCCTCGGTGTGTGCCTGCTGTTGGCAGGCCCTTGGGTTGCTCAGGCTCAAGCCTTGTCCGGGCCGGTGGTTCCGCTGGCAGCGGCCAAGCCTTGGTCGTCGTTGAGCCCCCAGCAGCAACAGGCCTTGGCCCCACTCGCCTCGCGTTGGACCGATCTGAACGCCGCCGAGCGAGACCACTGGCTGGCCCTGGCCGCCCAGTTGCCCACCATGAGCTCGGCCGACCAAGCTCGCCTGCAGGACCGCATGCAGGCCTGGGCACGCATGAGCCCCGATGAGCGGCGGACCGCCCGTCAAGGATTTGCCGGCGCACAGCGGATGAGCGAGTCCGAACGCCAAGCCCGTTGGGAGGCCTACCAGCAGTTGCCGGAAGACCGTCGGCAAGCCCTGCAAGCCCGCGCAGCGCAGCGGGCGGCGTCGGCGCCCGTTGCCGCCCCCGCACGGCCGGGTGCGACGAGTCTGCAGCCAGGACAGCGGAGCGTGGCCACCGCGCCTTGGGCACCACCGCGCCGCAGCGTGGCCGAACCCGCCACCCCGGCCAGCGCGCCGTTGCCGGCGCCGTGAGCACGGCGAGCGCCGCCCCAGCGACGACACCCGAGGGGCCCCGCCCCGCCAAGGTGCGGGTGCGGGTGGCCTGCGGGGTGTACGAGGGGCTGTTGGTGTTTGGCGTTGCGGCCGTCGCCAGCCTCTTGTACGGCTTGGTGGTTCGCCCTCCCGGCGACGTCAGTTGGGGATGGACTTACCAAGTCTTTGTGTTGGCGGTCACGGCGGGCTACTTCGCTTGGTTCTGGAGCCGGGGCGAAACCCTGGCGATGAGCACGTGGCACTTGCGCCTGCGCATGGCAAGCAGTCACGCCACGGTGACGCCGACCCGTGCGCTGCTGCGCTTCGCCATCAGCCTGCTGGCCTTCATGCCGGGCCTGTTGACCCTGCACCTGGCCGGCCTGGACACGGCACGGGGTGCCTGGGCCTTGGTGATGGGCGCCAACATCCTGGGCTACGCCCTGCTGGCGCGCTTGCATCCCAGCCGGCAGTTTCCACACGACTTGCTCACCGGCACGGAAGTCGTGTTCGTGCCGGGGCGGCGCCTGAAGCGCCGAGGCGAAGGCTGATCAGATCGCTTGGTTGTCGGTCTCGCCGGTGCGAATGCGGATGACCTGCTCCACGGCCGTCACGAAAATCTTGCCGTCCCCAATCTTGCCCGTCTTGGCGGCGCGCAAGATGGCCTCGATGCTGCGCTCGACGTCTTCGTCCTTGACCACCACCTCGACCTTGACCTTGGGCAGGAAGTCCACGACGTACTCGGCACCCCGGTACAACTCGGTGTGACCCTTTTGGCGACCGAAGCCCTTGACCTCGGTCACGGTGAGACCGGAGACACCCACATCGGCCAGCGCTTCGCGGACTTCGTCGAGTTTGAAGGGCTTGATGACGGCAGTGATCTGTTTCATGGCGGGATCTTTCAGGCTCGGAAGCGGTTGGTGATGGGGTAGCGCCAGTCGCGGCCGAAGCTGCGGTGGGTGATGCGGATGCCGATCGGCGCCTGTCGGCGTTTGTACTCGCTGATTTTGATCAGTTTTGTCACCCTCTCGACCTGAGCGGGGTCAAAACCTTCAGCCAGCAGTTGTTCGACGGACGCATCCTCTTCCATGTAGCGAGCCAAGATGGCATCGAGCACGGGGTACGGCGGGAGGCTGTCCTCGTCCTTCTGGTCGGGGCGCAACTCGGCGGAGGGCGGTCGGTCGATGATGCGCTGCGGGATCACGGGAGCGGGCCCCTGCCGGTTGCGCCAGTCGGCCAGTTGAAACACCAAGGTCTTGGCCACGTCCTTGATGACGGCGAAACCACCCGCCATGTCGCCGTACAGCGTGCAGTAGCCCGTGGCCATTTCGCTCTTGTTGCCGGTGGTGAGCACCAGGCTGCCGAACTTGTTGGACAGGGCCATCAGCAAGGTGCCACGGATGCGGGCTTGCAGGTTTTCTTCGGTGGTGTCGGCGTCGCGACCCTCAAAGAGGGGTGACAGGCTGGCGTTGAAACCTTCGAACAAACCAGAGATGGGGATCTCGTCGTACCGAACGTCCAGGCGCTCGGCCATGTCGCGGGCGTCGATCCAACTGATGTCGGCGGTGTAGGGCGAGGGCATCATCACCGCGCGCACCCGGTCGGCACCCAGGGCATCCACCGCGATGGCCAGCACCAGGGCCGAGTCGATGCCGCCAGACAAGCCGATGATGGCGCCTGGAAAACCGCCCTTGCCCAGGTAATCGCGCACGCCAAGGGTCAGGGCGCCCCACACTTGCGCCTCAAGATCGGGCAGGGGCATCACCGGGCCGCGCAGGTCGGTGTCCAGCACCAGCAGGTGCTCTTCGAACAGGGGCGCGCGAGCGGTGATGGCGCCTTGGGCATCCAGCACGAAAGAGCCGCCGTCGAACACCACCTCGTCCTGCCCACCCACCAGGTGGGCGTACAACAGCGGCAGGCCAGTGGCGCGGGCGGTGGCGGCCATGCGGGCTTCGCGCTCGGCCGGTTTACCCACGTGAAAGGGGCTGGCGTTGAGCACCGCCAGCACCTCGGCACCCGCCGCACGAGCAGCCTGGGCGGGTTCGTCGAACCAAGCGTCTTCACAGATCAGCAGACCGACGCGGCACCCCCCGATGTCCACCACGGTGGCGGTTTGGCCGGCATCGCGGCCCGACACGAAGTAGCGGCGCTCGTCGAAGACTTGGTAATTGGGCAACTCACGCTTGGCGTAGGAGGAGAGAACGCGGCCGCCTTGCAACACCGCGGCGCCGTTGAAACCCCGGGGTGCTTGTTGGGACCGGCTTTGCGCGGGCGCCTGCGGCAAAGGCAGGGGCAGGCCCACCACCACGGCCACGGGCAGGGTCGCCAACTCCTGGGCCAGGGCCTGCAACTGCGCCTGGCACGCGTCGATGAAGGCCGGGCGCAGCAGCAAATCCTCGGGCGGATAGCCGCACAGGCTCAGTTCGGGCGTGACCAGCAGTTGCACGCCCTGGCCCGCGGCCTCGCGGGCTGCCTGGACGATGCGGGCGGCGTTGCCGGGGAGATCGCCCACGGTGACGTTGAGCTGGGCGAGCGCGATGCGCAGCGACATGGATCGGGTTCCTGGATGAAAAACGGCGGCCCGCGGGCCGCCGTGCATCATGCCCTGAAGGGGCTCACTTCTTTGACTTGGCGGCCCAGGCGGCCATGCCGTCGGTGATTTCCTTCTTGGCGCCATCGACACCTTCCCAACCGATGACCTTGACCCACTTGCCCTCTTCCAGGTCCTTGTAGTGCTCGAAGAAGTGCTGGATGGCCTTCAGGCGCGAGGGGTTCAGGTCCTCGTAGCTCTTCCACTGGCTGTACAGCGGCAGGATCTTGTTGGTCGGCACGGCGATCAGCTTGCTGTCGCCGCCAGCCTCGTCGGTCATCTTCAAGATTCCAAGCGGGCGGCAGGTGACCACGACGCCGGGGATCAGGGGCACCGGGGTGATGACCAGCACGTCCACCGGGTCGCCGTCGTCGGCCAGGGTCTGCGGCACGTAGCCGTAATTGCACGGGTAGTGCATGGCGGTGCCCATGAAGCGATCCACGAACAGGGCGCCAGAGTCTTCGTCGACCTCGTACTTGATGGGGTCG
>NZ_JAPZSY010000006.1 GCF_027532025.1 Inhella sp.
GGCGGCATCTACAACAACGCCGCGCAGATCTGGAACCACACCTTCTTCTGGCATTGCATGAAGCCCAACGGCGGCGGCGAGCCCAGCGGCGCGCTGGCCGAGGCCATTCAGGCCAAGTGGGGCAGCTACGCCGCCTTCAAGGAAGCCTTCGTCAAGTCGGCCGTGGGCAACTTCGGGTCCGGCTGGACGTGGCTGGTCAAGAAAGCCGATGGCTCGGTGGACATCGTCAACACCGGCGCCGCCGGCACGCCGCTGACCACCGCCGACAAGGCGCTGCTCACCGTGGACGTGTGGGAGCACGCCTACTACATCGACTACCGCAACCTGCGCCAAAAGTTCGTCGAGACCTTCCTCGACAAGCTGGCGAACTGGGAATTCGCGCAGGCCAACTTCGCCTGACCGAACTCAAGCCGTCGTCACAGGGCCCCTCGCGGGGCCCTTTTTATTGGGAGGCGCTGAACGGGGCGCCGCTCAACCGGCTGCCAGGTTTGATGCCTTTTTGCGCGAACCAGCCCTGGTTCATTTCCAAGGCGTAGCGCACCGGCTCTTTGGAGCAGTGGCTGGTCTCGTCCATCGGTTGCATGTCGGCCATGGAGACGATGCGGCCGTCGTCGGCGACGAAGGCGATCGACAGCGGCAGGTGCGTGTTCTTCATCCAGAAGCATTGCACCTCGCGCGACTCGAACACGAACAGCATGCCTTCGTGCGCCGGCATGGATTTGCGGTGCATGAGGCCGATGGCGCGCTGCTCGGGGCTTTGCGCCACCTGAGCCTGGATTTGGAACATGCCGGCGCGCAGCGGCACCGTGGGAAGGCGCTGGGGACTTTGCGCCCCCACGCTGCCAGCCAGTGCCAGGCTCAGGAACAGGACCCATGGCTTGATGTGCGTCATGACGGCAGGGGGCAGGTTGACCAACAATCCGCCCGATGGACCAGCCAGCGGTCGGCACAGCCGCCATTATCCCGACGCCTGCTGAAGCGGCGCCGAGCCTGCAGGCTTGGTCCGTGTCGGGGCTGCATTGCGCGGCCTGCGCCGATGCGCTGGCCGATTGGTTGCGCGCCCAGCCAGGCGTGCAGCACGCCGATGTGGGCTATGCCGCGGCCCTGGCTGTGGTGCGGGCGGCACCGGCGGTGCAGCAGGGATTGCCGGCGGCGGCGCATCGTGCCGGTTACGGGCTGGCCCCCGCCACGCCGGCCGATGCCGCTGCCTTGCGCCAGCGCGAGGCCCGCGTCTTGTTGTGGCGCTTGTTTGTGGCCGCCTTTTGCATGATGCAGGTCATGATGCTGGCGGCGCCCACCTACTTCGCCGCCGGCGCCGAGGTGCCAGCCGACCTGCGGCGCTTGCTGCATTGGGGCAGTTGGGTGCTGTCGTGGCCGGTCATGCTGTTCAGCGCGCAGCCGTTCTTGCAGGGGGCTTGGCGTTCGCTGCGCCGCCGCCAATTGGGCATGGATGTGCCGGTGGCGCTGGGCATCGTCATCACCTTCGCAGCCAGCACCTGGGCCTTGAACGACCCGAGCGGGCGAGAGGCGGTTTACTTCGACTCGCTGACCATGTTCGTGGCCTTCCTGCTCGCCGGGCGGTGGCTGGAGATGAAGGCCCGACACGGTGCAGCGCAAGAGCTGGCTGCCTTGACGGCCTCGGACACGCCGGACGTGGCGCGCGAACATGCCGATGGCAGCGTCAGCACCGTGTCGGCGACCGCGGTGGCGGTGGGCGATGTGCTGCGGGTCGCTTTGGGCGAGCGCGTGGCTTGCGATGCCCGGTTGGTGGAAGGCATCACCCAGTGCGACGAAGCCTTGCTGACCGGCGAATCCCTGCCGGTGCCCAAGGCGGCGGGCGATCGGGTCTGGGGTGGCAGCGTGAACTTGGGTGGCCCCGTTCGCGTGCGGGTGGAGCGCCCCTGGGCCGACAGTCAGGCGCAGCGCCTGGCCCAGGGGTTGGCGCAGGCCCTGACGGAGCGCCCCCGGCTGCGACCCGAAGCCGAGCGTTGGGCCGGGCCGTTTCTGGCGGCCGTCCTCACCCTGGCTCTCGGGGCGGGTGTGGCCTGGTGGTGGATCGAGCCTTCCCGGGCGGTGATGGTGGCTTGTGCCATGCTCATCGTGACGTGCCCCTGTGCCTTGGCTCTGGCGGCCCCGGCGGCCCGCGTGGCCAGCGCACGGGCGCTGGCGCGACGTGGCGTGGTGCTGCAGCGCCTCGATGCCTTGGAGGTCTTGGCTGGCGTGGATCAGGTGGTGCTGGACAAGACCGGCACGCTCAGCCGGCCCGCCGTGAGGCCGAGTGCGCCCACAGGCGCAGCGGCCTTGCAGGCGGCAGCCCAGGCCTTGGCCAGTTGGTCCCAGCACCCCATGGCCCGTGCGGTGTCCCGCCTCCCGCTGCCCACGACGGCGCCCCCCTGGGTCTGGCACAGCGTGAGCGAGCAGCCCGGCGCGGGTCTGCGTGGTTTGGACCCGCAAGGCCGGGCCTGGTGCTTGGGGGCGCCCGCGTGGGTGGGGGCCTCAGGCTCCTGGGCGCAATCGGCCCTGGTGTTCGGTCCCGAGGGGCAGGAGGCGGTGCTGGGCTTCGACCAAGACGAGGAGCCCTTGCCCAGTGCCGGGCGGTTGGTGCAGCGCCTGAAGGCCATGGGCTTGACGTTGCGTTTGTTGTCGGGCGACCGGCCGGAGCGCGTGCGCGCCATGGCCGTGCCATTGGGCTTGGATCGGGCCGAAGGGGCCTGCACCCCGGAGCACAAGCGCGCCGCTGTGGAGGGCCTGCAAGCACAGGGCCATCGGGTGCTGATGGTGGGCGACGGCGTCAACGACGGACCGGTGCTGGCGCAGGCCGATGCCGCGGTGGCTGTGGGGGGTGCCAGTGCCTTGGCCGGCCGGGCTGCCGATGCGGTGCTGCTGCGCGCCGACTTGGGGGCTCTGGCGGACCTGTTGCTGCAGGCCCGCGCGACGCACCGCATCGTGCGGCAGAACTTGACCTGGGCGGCTGCCTACAACGCGCTGGCCGTTCCGCTGGCCCTGATGGGCTGGTTGCCGCCTTGGGCGGCTGGCCTTGGCATGGCGCTGAGCTCCGCCTTGGTGGTGGGCAACGCCATGCGCTTGGTGCGCTGACAATCCGCCGCATGGACATCCTCTACCTGCTGGTGCCGGTGTCGGTGCTGTTGGCGCTGGGCGTGCTGGGCGTGTTCGCCTGGGCCTTGCAGGGCGGGCAGTTCGAGGACGTGGAGGCCGAAGGGGAGCGCATCCTCGTGGACGAAGCGCCGCAGGGGGGCGCCGTTGGCGCGGGCGAGGCGCAGGCGAGCGCCGACCGTCCGGAGCCGTCTCGGTAGGCGTCGCACCAGGAGAGGCGCCGGGAGACGCCCACCTTCGGTGCTCGACTCCGAAGGACCCCCAGAGCGTTCCGCTGCACGCGCCCCCCCCCCAGGGAACCGGCCGCCTCTTGATGCGCGTCAAGCCCTCCCCGGGAATGACCCTGAAGAATGCCGGGCATCCCTTGGAGGAACTTGAAGATGCGATCCAACACCCCTGCGGCGGCTGCCGCGTACGAGGACGGCCCCATCCGTGCGTTCGCACTGATGGCCGTCGTGTGGGGCATCGTGGGCATGCTGGTGGGGGTGGTGATTGCCGCCCAGCTGGCCTTCCCCGACCTCACCGCTGGCATCCCCTGGCTGAGCTATGGGCGTTTGCGGCCGCTGCACACCAACGCGGTGATCTTTGCTTTTGGCGGCTGCGTGCTGTTTGCCACCAGCTACCACGTGGTGCAGCGCACGGGCTTGACGCGACTGTTTCTGCCCAAGCTGGCGTGGTTCACGTTCTGGGGTTGGCAGCTCGTGATCTTGCTGGCTGCCGTCACGCTGCCACTGGGCATCACGCAGGGCAAGGAGTACGCCGAACTGGAGTGGCCGATCGACCTGCTGATTGCGGTCGTCTGGGTGGCTTACGCCGTGGTGTTCTTTGGCACCGTGGGCATCCGCAAAGTCAAGCACATCTACGTGGCGAACTGGTTCTTCGGCGCGTTCATCATCGCGGTGGCCTTGCTGCACATCGTGAACAGCGCCGCGGTGCCCGTGGGGCTGTGGAAGAGCTACAGCGCTTACGCCGGGGTGCAAGACGCGATGGTGCAGTGGTGGTACGGCCACAACGCGGTGGGCTTCTTCCTGACCGCGGGCTTTCTGGGGATCATGTACTACTACATCCCCAAGCAGGCCGAACGCCCGGTGTACAGCTACCGCCTGTCCATCGTGCACTTCTGGGCCCTGATCTTCACCTACATGTGGGCGGGCCCTCACCACCTGCACTACACCGCGCTGCCCGACTGGGCGCAAAGCTTGGGGATGGTGTTCAGCTTGGTGCTGCTGGCCCCCAGCTGGGGCGGCATGATCAACGGCATCATGACCCTGAGCGGCGCCTGGCACAAGCTGCGCGACGACCCGGTGCTCAAGTTCTTGATCGTGTCCCTGTCGTTCTACGGCATGAGCACCTTCGAGGGCCCCATGATGTCCATCAAGACGGTGAACGCCCTGAGCCACTACACCGACTGGACCATCGGCCACGTGCACAGCGGTGCCTTGGGCTGGGTGGGCCTGGTGTCGATGGGGGCGCTGTACGCCATGATCCCGCGCCTGTGGGGCCTGCCGGGCATGCACAGCAAGCGCGCCATCGAGCTGCACTTCTGGATCGCCACCCTGGGCATCGTGCTCTACATCGCCGCCATGTGGATCGCCGGCGTGATGCAGGGCCTGATGTGGCGTGCCACTCACGCCGACGGCACCTTGGTCTACAGCTTTGTCGAAAGCGTCAAGGCCACGTACCCGTACTACCTGATCCGCTTGCTGGGCGGGCTGCTGTACCTCGGTGGCATGGGCGTCATGGCCTGGAACGTGTGGATGACCGTCCGGGGCCGCCAGGCGCCGGTGATGGTCCCGAAACTGGCCGCGGCTTAAGGAGAACAAGATGGCCGACAACAAGCCCACCCGCGGTCACGAGCGCATCGAGACCAACAACTTTTTGATGATCGTGCTGATCCTCGTGGCCGTCGCCTTCGGCGGCCTCGTCGAGATCGTGCCGCTCTTCTTCCAGCGCAGCACCACCGAAGCCGCACCGGGCCTCAAGCCCTACAGCGCGCTGCAGTTGGTGGGGCGCGATGTCTACCTGCGCGAGGGTTGCTACAACTGCCACTCGCAAATGATCCGCCCCTTCCGCGCTGAGACCCTGCGCTACGGCGAGTTCAGCAAAGCCGGCGAGTTCGTGTACGACCACCCCTTCCAATGGGGCAGCAAACGCACTGGCCCGGATCTGCACCGCGTGGGCGGGCGTTACTCGGACGAGTGGCACCGCCTTCACTTGATGAACCCGCGCGACTTGGTGCCCGAGTCCAACATGCCGGCCTACCCCTGGCTGGCCACGGCCACCGTGGACGCCGCGGGCGTGGGGCCGCGCATGCAGGCCCTGCGCATGGTGGGCGTGCCGTACAGCGACGGCGAAATCGCCGCCGCCGGCGAGGCCGTCAAGGGCAAGACCGAGATGGAGGCCCTGATTGCGTACCTGCAGGTGCTGGGCACGGCGCCGCGTGAGGCCGCCAAGACCCAGCAGGCGGTCGTCACGTCGGGGGTCGCGCCATGAGCCTCGACCTGAACACCCTGCGCAGCGTGGCGACGCTGCTGGGCTTTGTGGCCTTCATGCTGCTGGTTTGGCGCACTTGGCGCCGCTCGGCCCAACCCGAACACGATCGCGCCGCGGCGCTGCCCTTCCAGGACGATGCCCGCGCGCCACAAGGAGATGCCCGTGACTGATTTCTTTTCGAGTGGCTGGCACTGGTTCATCGCCGGCGTGACGGTGCTGGGCCTGGTGTTTTGCATTTGGCTGCTGCTGGCCAGCAGCAAGACCACGGCCATGTCCGACGACGGCACGACCGGGCACGTCTGGGACGAGGACTTGCGTGAGATGAATAACCCCCTGCCGCGTTGGTGGCTGGGGCTGTTCGTCATCACCGTGCTGTTCGCTGCCGTCTACCTTTACCTGTATCCCGGGCTCGGCGGCGCCCAAGGCTCGCTGAAGTGGAGTCAGGAGGGGCAGTGGCACGCAGAGCAGCAGGCCGCTCACGCCAAAGTGGCGCCGCTGTACGACCGTTTCACGGCCATGGGGCCGCAGGAGCTGGCGCAACAGCCCGAGGCCTTGGCCATTGGCCAGCGCCTGTTCATCAACAACTGCGCGCAGTGTCACGGCTCGGACGCCAAAGGCAGCAAAGGCTTCCCCAACCTGACCGACGCGGACTGGTTGTGGGGCGGCGAGTTCGACACCATCAAGCAGTCGATCAGCCAGGGTCGAGAGGGCAACATGCCCCCGATGGGCGCGGCCGTGGGCGGCTCTGACGAACAGCGCAACTTGGCCCACTACGTGCTGAGCCTGTCCGACAGCGCGCACGACAGCCTCAAGGCGCAGTTGGGCAAGCCCAAGTTTGCTTCGTGCGCGGCCTGCCATGGCGGCAAAGGCGAGGGCAACACGGCCTTGGGTGCCCCCCGCTTGAACGACAAGATTTGGCTGCATGGCCGGGGTGAGGCGTCCATCTTGGCCATGATCCAAAACGGCAAGCACAACGTCATGCCCGCCCAAGACCGGTTGCTGACGCCGGAGCAGATTCACGTGCTGGCGGGCTATGTGTGGAGTCTGTCCAACAAGCCGCCTGCCGGTCGGGTGGCGACGGCGCCGTGATCGTCCGATGAGCCACACGAGCCCAGCACCCAGCGTGGTGCACCTGTACCGGAAGCGACAGAAGATCCACCCTCGTGAGATCGCGGGCCGCTTTCAGAACTGGCGCTGGGTGTTCGTGTTCCTCACGCAGGCTGTGTTCTACGGACTGCCCTGGCTGCAATGGGCCACCGAGGCGGGCGCGCGCCAAGCGGTGTTGTTCGACCTCGAGGCCCGCCGCTTCTACCTGCTCGGCGTGGTCTTCTACCCGCAGGACTTCATCTACCTCACGGCCTTGTTGGTGGTTTGCGCTTATGCGCTCTTCTTGTTCACCGCGGTGGCGGGGCGCTTGTGGTGCGGCTATGCCTGCCCGCAGACGGTCTACACCTCGCTGTTCCTTTTGGTTGAGCAAAAGATCGAGGGCAGCAAGATCCAGCGCGAGCGCCTGGATACGGCGCCCTGGCGTTGGGACAAGCTGTGGCGCCGTGGGGCCAAGCACAGCGCCTGGTTGACCATGGCCCTGGTCACCGGCTTCACCTTTGTGGGCTACTTCACGCCCATCCGAGCCCTGGCGGGCGAGGTGCTCAGCGCCAGCCTGGGCCCCTGGCAAACCTTCTGGATCTTGTTCTACAGCTTTGCCACCTGGGGCAACGCCGGCTTCATGCGCGAGCAGGTGTGCAAGTACATGTGCCCCTATGCGCGGTTCCAGAGTGCCATGTTCGACCGCGACACGCTCATCATCGGCTACGACGCGGAGCGCGGTGAGCCCCGTGGTCCACGCGGCCGCAAAGACGACCTGAAGGCCAAGCAGCTGGGCGATTGCATCGACTGTGGCCTGTGCGTGCAGGTTTGCCCGACCGGCATCGACATCCGCAACGGACTGCAGTACGAATGCATCGGCTGTGCTGCCTGCGTGGATGCCTGCGATCAAGTCATGGACAAGATGGGCTACGCGCGGGGCCTGGTGCGGTACGACACCGAAAACGGCATCCAACAGCACCTGGATCGAAAGACCGAGTGGCTGCGCGTTTTTCGCCCGCGGGTTTGGGTCTACACCGCTGTCATGTGGCTTATCGTGGCCGCGGTGGGCGCCAGCTTGTGGATGCGGCCACCGCTGCGCGTGGACGTGGTGCGCGACCGTGGCGCCCTGGCCCGCTGGAACGAGCAGGGCCAGCTGGAAAACGTGTACCGGTTGCAACTCATGAACCTGGTGGAGCGCTCGCAGACCTACCGCATCCGCGTGGAAAGCGATGCGGTTCCGGGCTTGAGCGTGGGCCAACCTGCCGAGGTGACGCTGGGCAGCATCGAGGCGCGATGGGTGCCGGTGAGCGTTCACCAGCCCACCGATGCCGCCAGCCCCAAGGAGGGCGCCCACCCGGTTCGTTTTATCGTCGAGCGCGTCGCGCGGGGCGCCGACGGCGCACGCGACATCGTCGAGCATTCCACCTTCGTCGTTCCGCGCTGACGACGCCTTCATTGGAGGCCATGCCATGAACCCCCGACAAGCCCTTCCGCGTCAGCCTTGGTGGCGCACCTCCTTCATGTACTTGGTGCTGGGTCTGCCCTTGGTGGCCGTGGCAGGGAGCCTGAGCCTGGTGGCGGTGGCGGTGAACAACGCCGATGAAGTCATCAAGCCCACCGCCCAGCAGGCCCCTGAGCGCCCAGCCCTCGAGGGCCGCAACCACGCGGCCACGGGCGGCAAGAAGTAAGCGCGCCGAGGCGCCCGTCGCCGAGCCGACACGCAGGCTTCATGCGGGCGTCACCGCCCCGTCACGCCCCCTGCCCATGATCACCAGGCGCCCGGATGGCGCCTGGAGCGAGCATGAAGATCACCGTCATCGGTGCCGGTTACGTCGGCCTGGTCACCGCCGCCTGCTTGGCGGACATGGGCAACAGCGTGGTGGGCTTGGATGTGGACGAGGCGCGCGTGGCCTCGCTGGGTCAAGGCATCTTGCCCATCCACGAGCCCGGCTTGGACGGACTGGTGGTGCGCAACCAGCAAGCCGGCCGCCTGCGCTTTACCACCGACGCAGGCGATGCCATTGCCCACGGCTCCATCGTCTTCATCGCAGTGGGCACGCCGCCCGCCGAAGACGGTTCCGCGGACTTGGCCCATGTGCTGAGCGCGGCGGCCACGGTCGGACGCCACATGAACGATTACAAGGTGGTGGTCAACAAGAGCACGGTGCCGGTGGGCACGGCGGAGAAGGTGCGCGCCACCCTCGCCGGTGAGTTGCAGGCGCGCGCGGCGGTGCTGCCGTTTTCGGTCGTCTCCAACCCCGAGTTCCTGAAAGAAGGCGCGGCCGTGGACGATTTCATGTCCCCCGACCGCGTCATCGTGGGGGCCGACGACGACCGCGCTCTCTACCTGCTGCGCTCGCTGTATGCGCCTTTCCTGCGCAATCGCGACCGCCTGCTCACCATGGACCCCCGCAGCGCTGAGCTCACCAAGTACGCCGCCAACGCCATGCTGGCCATGCGCATCAGCTTCATGAACGAGATGGCGCTGCTGGCCGACGCCGTGGGCGCCGACGTGGAGCAGGTGCGGCAAGGCATCGGCAGCGACCCGCGCATCGGCACGCACTTTCTGTACGCCGGTTGCGGCTGGGGGGGCTCGTGCTTCCCCAAGGACGTCAAGGCCTTGGCCCACCTAGGGCACGCCCAAGGGGTGGGCTCCCGGTTGTTGGACGCCACGCTGGCCGTGAACGACCGCCAGCGCGAGCTGTTGGCCGCGCGCGTGGTGCAGCGCTTCGGGCCCGATTTGCGCGGCCGGCGGTTCGCCGTGTGGGGCCTGGCCTTCAAGCCGGGCACCGACGACGTTCGGGAAGCCCCCAGCCGCGTGCTGATCGCCGAGCTCTTGGAGCGCGGCGCCGAGGTGGCCGCTTACGACCCGGTGGCCATGGCCAGCGCCGCGCGCCATTGGCCCGATTTGACGGCCCTGAACTACGCGCCCGACCCCTACGCGGCGGCCCTGGGGGCGGACGCCCTGTTGGTCGTCACAGAGTGGCGCGAATTCCGCAGCCCCGACTTCGAGCGCTTGCGGGGCGAAATGGCCACACCGATCGTCTACGACGGCCGCAACCTGTACGACCCCACCACCGTGCGCGCACTGGGCTTCGAGCATGTGGGCATCGGTCGTGGGACCTTGGTGGTGCCTGGGGTGGCCCAGCCCGAGCCCGAGCGTTTGCGGGCTTGATCAGTCGCGCGGCTGCAGCGTCGTGACGACACGGGCATGGCGCGCGTGCGTCCAGTAGGCCCAGGCCCAGTCCGTCAGCACCACCAGCCGGTTGCGGAAGCCGATCAAGAACACCACGTGGGCGAACAGCCAGAACACCCAGGCCGCCCAGCCAGAGAAGCGCAGGGGCCCCACAGGCGTGGCCAGGTCCACCACGGCGCTGTGCCTTCCGAGCGTGGCCAGGTTGCCGTAATCGCGGTAGCGGAAGGCTTGCGTGGGTTTTCCGGCCTGCCGAGCCAGCAGGTTGCGCGCGGCCGCGCGGCCCATTTGCTTGGCGCCGGGCGACACGCCGGGCACCGCCTGGGGCTTGCGGCCCGGGGCGTGGCTTTGGGCGGCGGCCAGGTCGCCGATCACACTGATCGAGGGGTGCCCTGGCAGGCTGAGGTCGGGTGAGACCACGACCCGACCGGCCCGGTCCAGAGCGCAGCCCGTGGCCTCGGCCAGCACCCGGCCCAGGGGCGACGCCGCCACGCCGGCTGCCCACACGGTGCAGGCGCTGGCCAGCCTGTAGGTGCCGCTGGCGCCGTCGACCTGCAGGCCTTCGGGGTCGATGTGCGTCACGCGCGCGCCGGTTCGCACGTCCACGCCCAGGGCTTGCAATTGCTGGCGAGCGCTCTGACTCAGGCCCTCGGGCATGGCCGCCAGCACGCGCGGACCGCCTTCGAGCAAAACCACGCGGGCGCGCGCGGGGTCGATGCGGCGGATTTCGCCGCGCAGGGTGTGTCGGGCGATTTCGGCCATCGTGCCCGCCAACTCCACCCCGGTCGGCCCGCCGCCCACCACCACGAAGTTCAGGGCCTCGGTGTCACCATTCAGTTCGGCCCGCTCGAAAGCCAGCAGCAGCCGGCGCCGGATCTCGAAGGCGTCGTCCAGGCTCTTGAGGCCTGGCGCGTGCGTCGCCCATTCGTCATGGCCAAAGTAGCTGTGGGTGGCGCCGGCAGCGACGATGAGGTGGTCGAAGGGCAGTTGGCGGCCATCGGCGAGCGCCACGCGCTGGCCGATGGCGTCGATGCCCACCACCTCGCCCAGCAGCGTGGTCGCGTTGCGTTGTCGGCGAAACAGGCTGCGGACCGGTGCCGCGATCGACGGGGCCGAGAGGCCACCGGTGGCGACTTGGTAGAGCAGCGGTTGAAACAGGTGGTGGTTGCTTCGGTCGACGACGGTCACGTCGACGGGGGCATGGCGCAGGGCTCGGGCGGCTTCCAGGCCACCGAAGCCGCAACCCACGATGAGCACTTGCGGGCGTTCGGCTGGGGGCATGCGCCCATGCTACGCCCGTTTTGTGCGGTGCAGCAAAAATCTCAGCAGGCGGCCGATGACACCAGGCGCTGCAGCGCCTCGGGCGACTTGACGGTGATTTGTCGCTGCTTGACATCCAGGATGCCATCGTCCTGGAAGCGGCTGAAGGTGCGGCTCACCGTCTCAAGCTTGAGGCCCAGGTAGGAGCCGATTTCTTCGCGCGTCATGCGCAGCACCAACTCGCTGGCCGAGTAGCCCCGCGCTTGCAGGCGTTGGGTCAGGTTAAGCAAAAAGGCCGCCACGCGCTCTTCGGCGCGCATGCTGCCCAGCAGCAGCATCACGCCATGGTCGCGCACGATTTCGCGGCTCATGATCTTGTGCAACTGCATCTGCAGCGCTCCGAACTCCCGCGCCAGGTGCTCCACGTCGCTGAAGGGCAGCACGCACACCGACGAGTCCTCGAGCGCCTGGGCGTCCACCGTGTGGTGGCCGCTGCCGATGCCGTCCAGGCCCAGCAGTTCGCCGGCCATCTGGAATCCGGTCACTTGCATGCGACCGTCTTCGGCGCTCAGGCAAGTCTTGAAGAAGCCCGTGCGCACCGCGTACAAGGCGTGGAACGGCTCGCTGGCGCGGAACAGGCTTTCGCCCCGCGGGATGACCTTGCGCGTGCTGATCAGGCCATCCAGGCGTTCCATGTCGCTGGGGCTCAGGCCCAGGGGCAGGCAAAGCTCGCGCAAATTGCAAGCGGAGCAAGCGGTGCGCAGCGGCTCGGCGCGCAGCGGGGGCAGGGCGGTTTGCATCCCTGCATTCTGCAACGGCCGTTTGTCGCCGATCTGACAGGCCGGCTTGCCATAGATCAACACCGCGGGCTGGCAATGGGGGCACCATGCCGGCATGAACTCCGAGCCATCCCGCCCGTCGTCGTCCACAGCCTTTGCCCGTTCCGCAGGGGGCGCGGCGGTGCAGTTTTTGCCGCCCGCCCTGCTGGACCGCCTCGGCAGCGCCGGCCCCCGCTACACCAGCTACCCCACGGCCGACCGCTTCGTGGAGGCGCACGGCCCCCAGCAACACCAGCAGGCTCTGACCCAACGGGCGCAGGGCCCGGGTCGCGCGGCGCCCCTGTCGGTCTACGTGCACGTGCCGTTTTGCGAGTCCCTGTGCTACTACTGCGCCTGCAACAAGATCGTCACCAAGCACAAAGAGCGCGGGGCCGAGTACCTGGATTTGTTGGATGCGGAGATCGAGTTGTGGGTGCGCGGGCTGGGGCCGCGCGCCGCCGTCTCGCAGCTGCACTTGGGCGGCGGCACGCCCACCTTCCTGAGCGATGCCGAGCTCGGTCGCTTGGCGGCTCGCTTGCGCGAGGCCTTCGACTGGCTGCCGGGCATCGAAGCGTCGATCGAGATCGATCCTCGCACCGTGACCCGCGATCGTTTGGTTCACCTGCTCGGCCTGGGGTTCAACCGCATCAGCTTTGGGGTGCAGGACTTTGACGCCAAGGTGCAGCAGGCGGTGCACCGCGTGCAAACCTTCGAGTCGGTGGCCGGCTTGATGGTCGATGCCCGCGACCTCGGCTTCGCGTCGGTCAACCTGGATTTGATTTGCGGCTTGCCGTTGCAGACGCCGGCCAGCTTTGCCCACACCTTGGCCCAAGTGGTGCAACTGCGGCCGGACCGCATCGCGCTCTACGCTTACGCCCACCTGCCGCAACGCTTCAAGGCGCAGCGCCGCATCCACAGCGCCGACCTGCCGCCGGCCGATGTGCGCCTGCACCTGCACGCCGACGCCATCGCCGCCTTTTTGGCCGCGGGCTACGAGCACATCGGCATGGACCACTTTGCCCTACCCGACGACGCCCTGGCCCAGGCCAAGCGCCAGGGGCGGCTGCATCGCAATTTCCAGGGCTACACCGTGCAGCCCGATGGCGATCTGATCGGCTTGGGCGTTTCGGCCATCAGCCGCGTGGGGCCCACCTTCGCGCAAAACGCCAAGACCCTCGAGGAGTACGCCGACGCCCTGGCTCAGCGACAGTGGCCGGTGGTGCGCGGCATCGTCTCCACGCGCGACGACTTGGTGCGCCGCGCCGCCATCATGGCCCTGATGTGCCAAGGTCGGTTGGATTTCTCCGCCTTGGCGGCGGCCCACCTGATCGACCCCCGGACCTACTTTGCGGCAGAGCTCGGTGCCCTGGCCACGCAGGAGGCCGACGGTTTGGTCACCGTTCACGACCAAGCGGTGGAAGTGACCCCGCTGGGCTGGTTCTTCGTGCGCTCCATCGCCGCCGTGTTCGACCGGCACCTGCAGGCCGACCGTGCCCGCGAGAGGTACTCGAAGATCATCTGATGCTGGACCTCGCACTCACGGGCACCCTGGGCCTCATGGGGCTGGCCAGCGTGCCCCATTGCGCCCTCATGTGCGGTGCGCCGTGTGCGGCCGTCGCCGGCGGGGGCTCGGCGGCCGGCGTGTCGGCCTTTCAGGCGGGGCGGGTCATCGGCTACGCCGCGGCTGGCGCGGTGGCGGCGTTCAGCATGGCAGCGCTGCGCGAGGCCACAGCTTGGAGCGCGGCCCTGCGTCCCCTGTGGACCGTGCTGCAGGCCGCCTTGTTGGGCCTGGGCCTGTGGTTGCTGATTCGCGGGCAGTGGCCGGCTTGGCTGGGCCGCCAAGGCTTCAAACCTTCGGCCCAGGCCGTGGCCATCGTGCCGTGGTCGCGGGCCAGCGGCGCTGGGTTGTTGTGGTTTGCCTGGCCTTGTGGCCTGCTGCAAGGCGCCTTGCTGATGGCCGCGCTGGCCAACTCGCCATGGGGCGGTGCCGCGGCCATGGCCAGCTTCGCACTGGCGTCCAGCCCCGGGCTGGTGCTGGCCCCGATGGCGCTGAGGCGCTGGCTGGGTGGCACCAACGCGACGGCATGGGCCGCGCGATTGGCCGGTCTGCTGTTGGTGGCCGGCGCTGCCTGGGCTTTGGGCCATGGCCTGTGGGCGCAGGTGGTGGCTTGGTGTACCTAGAATCTCGCCTCTATTTCGTTTCCTCACCCCGCACTTGGAGCGTCCATCCATGTACCAGCACATCAAGGTGCCTGAAGGCGGCCAGAAGATCACGGTCAATGCCGACTTCTCGCTGAATGTCCCGAACAACCCCATCATTCCGTACATCGAGGGCGACGGCACCGGCTTTGACATCACCCCCGTGATGATCAAGGTGGTGGATGCGGCCGTGGCCAAGGCCTACGGCGGCGCCAAGAAGATCCATTGGATGGAGATCTACGCCGGCGAGAAGTCGACCAAGGTCTACGGCCCCGACGTGTGGCTGCCCGAAGAGAGCCTGCAAGTCCTGAAGGACTACGTGGTGTCGATCAAGGGCCCGCTGACCACGCCCGTGGGCGGTGGCATCCGCAGCCTGAACGTGGCCCTGCGCCAAGAGCTCGACCTGTACGTTTGCCTGCGCCCCGTGCAGTACTTCGACGGCGTGCCCAGCCCCGTGAAGGAGCCGCACAAGGTCGACATGGTCATCTTCCGCGAGAACTCGGAAGACATCTATGCCGGGATCGAGTACGAAGCCCGCAGCGACAAGGCCAAGAAGCTGATTCACTTCTTGCAGACCGAATTCGGCGTCAAAAAGATCCGCTTCCCCGAAAGCTCGGGCATCGGCATCAAGCCGGTCAGCCAAGAAGGCACCGAGCGGCTGGTGCGCAAGGCCATCCAGTACGCGATCGACAACGACAAGCCCAGCGTGACCTTGGTGCACAAGGGCAACATCATGAAGTTCACCGAAGGGGGCTTCCGCGACTGGGGCTATGCGCTGGCGCAGCGAGAGTTCGGGGCGCAGCTGATCGACGGCGGCCCGTGGTGCTCGTTCAAGAACCCGAAGACGGGCAAGGACATCGTCATCAAGGACAGCATCGCCGACGCCTTCTTGCAGCAGATCATCCTGCGCCCGGCCGAGTACTCGGTGATCGCCACGCTGAACCTGAACGGCGACTACATCTCCGACGCCCTGGCTGCGCAAGTGGGTGGCATCGGCATCGCCCCGGGCGCCAACCTGAGCGACTCGGTGGCCATGTTCGAAGCCACGCACGGCACCGCACCGAAGTACGCCGGCAAGGACTACGTGAACCCGGGTTCGGAAATCCTGTCGGCCGAGATGATGTTGCGCCACATGGGCTGGACCGAAGCCGCGGACACCATCATCAGCGCGATGGAGAAGGCCATCCTGAGCAAGAAGGTGACCTACGACTTCGCCCGCCTGATGGAAGGCGCGACGCAGGTGTCTTGCTCGGGCTTCGGCCAGGTCATGATCGACCACATGTGATCGGGGCTCCGGCCCATCACCCAGCCCCGCCGCGGCGGGGCTTTTTCATGTCCGTTCAGCGCCGCAACTGGCTGGCCGGGATGCGGATGGCGAAGCGGCTGCCTTGACCCGGCTGGGATTGGATGTCCAGTTCGGCGCCGTGGCGTTGCAGCACGTGCTTGACGATGGCCAAGCCCAGCCCCGTGCCGCCGGTGCCTCGGGAGCGGCTGGCGTCCACCCGGTAGAAGCGCTCCGTGAGGCGCGGTAGGTGCTCGGCCGCGATGCCCACGCCTTCGTCCTGCACGGCGAACTCGCCGCCGCCGTCCGGCAGCGCGCACCAGCGCAGTTGCACCCGGCCACCGCCGGGGGTGTAGCGCAGGGCGTTGGAGACGAGGTTGGCAAAGGCGCTGTGCCACTCGCCCTCGGGCCCGGCCAGGTGCCAGCCCTCGGCGTCGTCCCACCCTTCGGCCTCAAGCGGGTGGTGGCCGTCGTCGAGCGCGCGGGCGTCGGCCAGCAAGCGCTCCAGCAGGGGGCGCAACGCAAAGCGCGATTCGGTGGTGGGCGGCGGGCTGCCCTCCAGTTGCGCCAAGGTCAGCAGGTCGGTGACCAAAGACTGCATGCGTTGCGACTGCTGCTGCATCAGCCCGTAGATCCGCTGGCGCTCGTCGCCGGTCAAGTCCAGGGCTTGGAGGCTCTCCAGAAATCCGCTCAGCACGGTGAGCGGGCTGCGGATCTCGTGGGACACATTGGCCACGAAGTCGCGCCGCATGCGTTCCATGCGCGCCGATTCGGTGATGTCCTGGGACACCAGCAGGCTCATCGGGCCGCGGCCGTCGTCGCCATAGCGGCGCAATGACAGCGCCAGTTTCAGGCTGCCGTTGTGCAGGGCGATTTGCGTTTGGCCTTCCGTGTTGGGGCTGGAGAGCAGTTCCACGAAGGCCGGCACGCGCACCAGGTTGCGCACGTTTTGCTGCAGGTCGCGCCGCAAGTCCAGGCCCAGGTGCTCGCCGGACACGTGATTCAGCCACTGGATGTGGTCGTCGGCGTCCAGCAAGACCAAGCCGTTGGGGTAGGCCTCCAAGGCTTGCAGGAACTGCTCGCGCCGTTGGCGCTCGCGTTGGGCCCGTGCTTCGCGCACGCGCAGCGCCTTTTCAACGCGGTAGGCCAGTTCGGCGTGCGCCCCATGGAGCCGCGGCGCGGGGCCGGCGGGGTCTCGGCCCACCCACCGCAGCAACCGGTGCAGTCGCCAGCGATCCAAAGCCCACAGCGACGCCGCGCCGACCGCGAGAGCCGCGCACCACCACGCTCCGCTCATGGCCGATCAGCCGGGGGCGGATTGACTCAGGCGGTAGCCCGAGCCGCGCACGGTCTCGATCAATTCGGCGCAGCCTGCGGGGGCCAGCGCGTCGCGCAGCCGCTTGATGTGCACGTCCACCGTCCGCTCCTCGATGAAGACGTGATCGCCCCAGACCTTGTCCAGCAGTTGCGCCCGGGTGTGCACGCGCTCGGGGTGGCTCATCATGTAGCGCAGCAGGCGGAACTCGGTGGGTCCGAGGTGCAACTCGGTCTCGAGGTGGTAGACGCGGCGGGCCGCTGGGTCCAGCCGCAGCGAGCCGATGTGCAGCGGGGCCTCGAGGGCCTCTGGCGCGCGCCGACGCAGCAAGGCACGCACGCGGGCCATCAGTTCACCCGGCGAGAACGGCTTGGTCAGGTAGTCGTCGGCGCCTGCGTCCAGGCCTCGGATCTTGTCGCTCTCCTGCACGCGGGCGGTGAGCATGATGACCGGCAGGCTCTTGGTGCGCGGGTCTTGGCGCCAGCGCTGCAGCAAGGTGGTGCCGGGGTCGCCCGGCAGCATCCAGTCGAGGATGACCAGGTCGGGCAGTTGTTCGGTCACGGCGGCCAAAGCCTCCGCGGCGCTGGCGGCCATGCGGGGCTGGTGCCCCTCATGGCGAAGGTGCAGGGCAATGAGCTCCGCAATCGCCAGCTCGTCTTCCACGACGAGGACGCGTCCCATGGTGTTTGCTCGCGGTTGGTCGGCCGCTCAGCGCGGCCGATTCAGGGTCAGGCGACGGCCGATTCCAGGCCTTCGGGCGGGGTGTGGCGCACGTCGGCGCCCTTGACGATGTAGATCACCTGCTCGGCCAGGTTCTTGGCGTGGTCGCCCACACGCTCCAAGGCCTTGGCGACGAAGACCAGGTCAATGGAGGCGCTGATGGTGCGGGGGTCCTCCATCATGTAGGTGACCAGCTTGCGCATCAGCCCGTCGAACTCGGCATCGATCTCGTTGTCCGACTTGATGACCTGCAGCGCGAGGTTGGCGTCCAGGCGGGCGAAGGAGTCCAGGGCCTTGCGCAGGCTGGAGTTGGCCAAGGTGGCCTCGGCGCTCATCTGGGTGGTCGGGAAGAGGCGGCCGTGCGTGCCACCGTGAATGAGCCGGTGGGTGATGCGGGCGATGCGCGCGGCCTCGTCGCCCACGCGCTCGAGGTTGCCGATGGTTTTGGACACGCCGATGAGCAGGCGCAAGTCGCGCGCCGTCGGTTGGCGCCGCGCGATGATCCCCGAGAGGTCGCGGTCGATTTCCATCTCGATCTGGTTGACGCGCTCTTCGGTCTTGATGACCTGGGTGGCTTGGGCTTCATCGAAGTTGGCCAGCGCCTCGACGGCGGCGGCCACCTGTTGTTCCACCAGGCCGCCCATTTCGAGCACGCGGGTGGAGATGGAGCTGAGTTCGGCGTCGAACTGGGTGGAAAGGTGCTTGTCGCTCATGTCGTGCTCCTGATCAACCGAACCGGCCGGTGATGTAGTCCTCGGTTTCCTTGCGCTTGGGCTTCATGAAGATGTCGTTGGTTTCACCGTACTCCATCAACTCGCCCAGGTACATGTAGGCGGTGTAGTCGCTCACGCGGGCGGCCTGCTGCATGTTGTGGGTCACGATGAGGATGGTGACCTTGTGCTTGATCTCGCCGATCAACTCTTCGATGGAGCCGGTGGCGATCGGGTCCAGCGCCGAGGTGGGCTCGTCGAACAGGATGATTTCCGGGTCGGTGGCCAGACCGCGGGCGATGCACAGGCGTTGCTGCTGCCCCCCCGACAGGTTGACCGCCAACTCGTCCAAGCGATCCTTCACCTCGTTCCACAGCGCGGCGCCCTTGAGGGCTGCTTCCACCTTGTCTTCGAGCACGGTGCGGTTGCGCTCGCCCCGCACCTTCAGGCCGTAGGCCACGTTCTCGAAGATGCTCTTCGGGAAGGGGTTGGGCTTTTGGAAGACCATGCTGATGCGCATGCGCACTTCGATGGGGTCGACGTCCTTGTGCAGGATGTCGACCTCGTCCGGGTGCAGGCGGATGCTGCCGTCGTAGCGGTGCCCCGGGTAGAGGTCGTGCATGCGGTTGAAGCAGCGCAGCAGCGTGCTCTTGCCGCAGCCGCTGGGGCCGATGAGGGCCGTCACCTTGTTCTCATACACGGGCAGGTTCACGCCCTTCAGGGCCTTGAAGTCGCCGTAATAAAAGTCCAGGTTCTCGGCGTGGGCCTTGAGCGGGGGCGGGTTCGTCGGCAGGGTGATGGTGGAGGGCATTCGGTCAGTCCTCGATGAATTTCAGGGGCGGTGGGCGGGGCGCAAGCGGCCGATCACCATTTGATGTTCTTGCGCAAGCGGTAGCGCAGCCAGATGGCGATGGCGTTCATGGACAGGGTCATGAGCACCAGCACGAAGGCGGCGGCGGCGGCGTTTTCATGGAAGCGCGGGTCGGGCCGGCTGGTCCAGTTGAAGATCTGGATGGGCATCACGGAGAAGGGCGACCACAGCCAATCGAACAAGCCCGCGGTTTGGCCGGTCTCGATGCTGAGTTGACCCGGCGCCGGCGGCAAGAAGGCGATGAAGGTCAGCGCCCCGATGGTGATGATGGGCGCCGTTTCGCCGATGGCGCGGCTCATGCCGATGATCACGCCGGTCAAGATGCCGGGGGTGGCGTACTTGAGCAGGTGGTCGTTCACCACTTGCCACTGCGACGCCCCGCAGCCGTAAGCCGCTTCGCGGATTTGCTGCGGGATGGAGCGCAGCGCTTCCCGCGTGGCCGTGATGACGATGGGCAAGATGAGCAGGCCCAGGGTCAGGCCGGCGGTGAGGATCGACTGGCCCAGACCGAAGGTGTAGACGAACAGGCCCAAGGCCAACAGGCCGTAAATGATGGACGGCACGCCGGCGAGGTTGGTGATGTTGATCTCGATCACCCCCGTGAACCAGTTCTTGCGGGCGTACTCTTCCAAGTAGATCGCGCCCGCGATGCCCATGGGGACGGCGCACAAGGCCGTGACGGTCATCACCAGCACCGAGCCCACCCAACTGGACAAGATGCCGGCCTCGGCCGGCCGGCGAGAGGGGAAGTTGGTGAAGAACTCGGGGGTGAGGCGGGGAATGCCCGTTACCGCCATGTCGATGAACAGGGCAGCCAGGGTCAGGATGGCGACCGACAACGCCATCAGCCCCAGCAGGGCGAACAGGATGTCAAAGCGCCGTGCCTTTTTGATCAGCGCACGAAGCTGCGCGGTCTTGTCGATGGTCATCAGTAGGCCTCGCGGAACTTGTTGCGCAGGTAGTAGCCGGCCAAGTTGAAGGTCAGGGTCAGCAGCATCAGCGACAGGCCGGCTGCAAAGATGGTTTGGTAGCCGATGGAGCCATGGGGCAAATCCCCCAGCGCCACTTGCACGATGAAGCTGGTGATGGTGGCAGCCGACTCCATGGGGTTGAGGGTCAGGTTGGGCTGCATGCCGGCGGCCACGGCCAAGATCATGGTTTCGCCCACGGCGCGGCTGATGCCCAGGATGTAGGCCGCGGCGATGCCGGACAGCGCCGACGGGACCACCACCTTCACCGCGGTTTGAAACCGGGTGCTGCCCATGGCGTAGGCGCCTTCGCGCAAGCTCATGGGCACGGCTCGCATGGCGTCTTCGCTCAGGCTGGCCACGTAGGGAATGATCATGACGCCCATGACCAAACCCGCCGACAAGATGTTGAAGCCCGGCAGCTCCGGGAAGATCTTTTGCAACAGCGGCGTGACGACCAGCAGCGCGAAGAAGCCGTAAATAATGGTGGGCACGCCCGACAGCAACTCCAGCATCGGCTTGAGGGTTTCGCGGGTCTTGTGGCCGGCGAACTCGCTCAGGTAGATGGCGATGATGGTGCCCAGCGGGATGGCCACGCACAGGGCCACGAAGGAGCTGGACAGCGTACCGGCCATCAGCACCATGATGCCGAAATGGGCGTCGTCGAACAGCGGTGTCCACTGCGTGTCGGTCAGAAAGTCCCAGATGGGGACGTTCGAGAAGAAGCTGATCGATTCGCGCACCAGGATGTACACGATGCCCAGCGTCGTGAACACCGACACGCTGGCGGCGGCGAGCAGCACCATTTCGATGACGCGTTCACGGCGTTGGCGCGCGCGCTTGAGGGCGGCGAATTCGGCGAGCTTGGCGGCACCAGCGGCGGAGGCGCCGGTCTCGGCAGGGGCGATGGCCATGGAGGGGTCTCGGACGGAGGCAACAGGGGGTCTGTTGCGGATGGTGAAACGGGCCCGGTGGTGCCGGACCCGTTGTCACTGTACTTTCATCAACGGACGCTCACCAGGGCGCGCGCCCGTGGGGTCATCACAGTTGGGCTTCGCGGGCCAGCAGTTCGTCGATGGTCAAACCGACCTCGTTCTTGCCGCCAAACACGGTGCCCTTCTTGCCCTTGGCCACGTGCTCCAGCGCCAGGGTGTAGGCCTTGGCCGGCAGGGGCACGTACTTCACTTCCTTGGCGATCTTGGCCGCGTTCTTCATCAGGTAGTCCACGAACTCCTTGACTTCCGGCTTGGCCAGGGACTTGGCGTTGACGTAGACGAACACCGGGCGGCTCAGCGGCTCGTAGGTGCCGGCCAGCACGGAGGCCTCGCTCGGAGCGACGGCTTGGCCCTTGGGGTTGACGATGGGTACCGCCTTCAGCTTGCTGGTGTTCTCGGCGTAGTAGGCGTAGCCGAAGTAGCCGATGGCGTTGATGTCGGAGCTGACGCCTTGCACCAGCACGTTGTCGTCTTCCGACGCGGTGAAGTCGCCGCGGCTGGCTTTGCTCTTGCCGTTGATGGCTTCGGTGAAGTAGTCGAAGGTGCCGCTGTCAGCGCCAGCGCCAAACAGCTTGATCGGTGCGTCTGGGAAGGTCGGGTTCACTTGGTTCCAGCGCGTGACTTTCCCTTGCGAATCGGGGCCGTAGATGGTCTTCAGCTCGGCCACGGTCAGTTGCTTGATGAAGGGGTTCTTCGGGTTGATGACGACGGTCAGCGCGTCAAAGGCGACGGGCAACTCGTAGTACTCGACGCCGGCGGCCTTGCAGTCGTCCATTTCCTTCTTGGAAATGGGGCGCGAGGCGTTGCTGATGTCGGTTTCGCCACGGCAGAACTTCTTGAAGCCGCCGCCGGTGCCCGAGATGCCGACGGTGACCTTCATGGCGCCTTTCTTGGCCTTCTGGAAGTCTTCCGCCACGCCCTCGATGATGGGGAACACGGTCGAAGAGCCGTCGATCTTCACGACCTGGGCGTGGGCGCCGAAGGCGGCGGTCAGGCCGATCAGGGCCAGGGCTTGGGCAATTTTGCGCATCTCAGGAACTCCTGTGAGGGGGGATTTGGCGGTACTCGCCGGGGTTGTTGTGCACTCTAGGGGCGCTTCATGACGACTTTGTGACGTCACCCATGACGGCCTCAGAGCGAAGGGAATGGGGCCGGGGATCGGGTGGAGGGCAGGTCCAACTGGTAGCCCAGGCCGCGTTGGGCGCGCACCAAGTCCGGCAGCCCGATGGCGGCCAAGACTTTGCGCAGGCGCCGCACCACTTGGTCCACGGTGCGGGGCTGGGGTTGGGCGTGAGGCGGCCACACGCGTTCTTGCAGCTCTTGCCGGGTGATGAGGCGACCGGGTTGGCGTGCCAGGCAGACCAGCAGGCGCAGCTCTACCGGCGGCACTTCGGCTTGGATCAGCCGGCCGGCGGGCAGGTCGCGCCCGACGAGCCCGCGGGCTTCGTCCACGCGCAAGGGCCCCACTTTCAGGAGGGGCAACGGGTCGGCCAACTCGGGCACCCAATGGGCCAGGGCGTTTCGCAGGGCTTGCGCATCGCCTTGCCAGGGCAAGGGGCGGCAGTGGGCGGCGAGCGGCGCTTGGGTCAGGCGGGCGAGGTCGTCGGGCGGTGCCACGACGAGGTCGGGTTGCAGCACGCCCAGCCAGCGCTCTGCTTGCGAGGGGTCGTCGGTGCGCGCCACCACCACGCCGTGCGATTTGGCCGCGCTGACGACCGGCTCCAGCACCGGGTGGGGCGGGCAGGCGATCAAGACGGTGGGCAGGGTGGGCACGGTGCGACGCGAGAGTGACGAGCCCGGCATGGTGCGCTCGGGCTGTGACACGGGCGTGACGATCCTCACGCCAAGCGCAACGCGGGGGGCAGTTCGGGTGCGAGTTCGGCCATGGCGGCGCGGTGGTGGCCTTCCACCTCGGCCACGATGCGGTCCCAGCCCAGGGTCAGGGCCACGGCATGGGCCTCGCGGCCCAGGGCGCGCAAGGCGGTGGGCAGTCGACCCAGATCCACCACGGCGCGGCAAAAGGTGGCGGCATCGCCCATGGGCGCCAAGGCGCCGGCTCGGTGATCCCTCAGGAGCACGGCTGCTGCCGCGTAGTGGTAGGCCACCACCGGCAGGCCGCAGGCCATGGCCTCGGGCACCACGTTGCCGAAGGTTTCGGTCAGGCTGGGGAAGACGAACAAATCGGCGCTGGCGTAGTGCGCGGCCAAGTCGTCGCCATGTCGAGTGCCGGCGAACAGGGCGTCGGGGCAGCGGGCCTGGAGGCGTTCGCGCTCCGGGCCATCGCCCACGAACACCAGCTTGGCCCGGGGCTCGACCAGGCGCAGGGCCTCGAAGGCATCCACGGCGGTGCCCAGGTTCTTCTCAGCGGCCAAACGGCCCACGCAGATGAGCACCGGAGCACCGTCTTCGGCGCCCCAATGGCGGCGCAGCGCGGTGCTGCGGCGCTCGGGGCGGAAGCGTTGCGTGTCCACGCCACGGGCACTGGCGAACACGCGCTGGAAGCCCTGGCCCAGCAGCTGGTCGCGCAAGTCGGGGGCCGGAGCCAGGGTGCGCTGGCATTGGTTGTGGAACTTGCGCAGGTAGGCCAGGATGGGGTGACGCAGCCAACCCACGCCGTAGTGCTGGCTGTAGGCATGGAAATTGGTGCGGAACTCGCTGACCACGGGCAAGCGCAAATGGCGAGCGGCTTGCAGCGCCGACCAACCCAGCGGGCCTTCGGTGGCCAGGTGAACGACGTCGGGCCGCTCGAAGCTCCAGCGCCGCACCAGGGCGCGCTTGGCCGGCAACCCCATCTTCAGTTCCGGGTAGCGCGGGATGGGCAAACCCCGCATCAGCATCTCGGCAAAACCTTCTTGCACGCGGGCGACGTCGTCGCGGCCCTGGCGGGGGCGGATGAGCTGCAGCTCGTGTCCGTGCTCCCGCAGGCCCTCCACCACGCGGGCGATGGTTCCAGCCACGCCGTTGACCTCGGGCGGGTAGGTCTCGGTGACGACGGCGATGCGCAGCCAGCGGCGGGCGCTGTTTTCGATGGCGATGTCGTTGCTGTTCATGCGGCCATCGTGGCCCGGAGATGCGACGGCTTGATGACGCTCCCTTCACCGCATTGGCATCGAACCGTCATCGCCGATTCACGCGTGCACGGGAGCATCACGGCTCCGTCATCAACCTGGAGCCCCCAGTGACTGCATTCATGGAAGCGCTGCGCACGCAGCGCTGGGACGACCACCGCTACTACCACCACAGCCGCATCAACCAGAGCCTGCACCTGTTGAGCGCGCTGAGCTTCTTGGTCGCCTACGGCCTCGTGTTCGTGGACCCGGCTTGGGCCGCCTTGTTGGCCTGGGGGGTGTCGATGACCTCGCGGCAAGCGGGTCACTTCTTCTTCGAGCCGCGAGGCTACGACCACGTCAACCAGGCCACGCACGAGCACAAGGAGGCCATCAAGGTGGGCTACAACCTGCGCCGCAAGGTGGTTCTGATGGCCGCTTGGGCGGCGTTGCCCGTGTGGCTGTGGTTGGATCCGACTTGGGCCGGCCTGATTCAGCCGGCCGCGAACCTCACGGAGTACGCGCACGACGTGGGCATGGCTTGGTTCGCGTTGGGCGTGGTCGGGCTGAGTTTCCGCACCCTTCACCTGTTCGTGCTGGCCGATGTGCAGACCGGCATCGTGTGGGCCACCAAGATCCTGACCGACCCCTTCCACGACGTCATGCTGTACTGGCGTGCGCCGCTGCACCTGCTGCGCGGCGAGCTCATCGACCCGATGCCGCACGCCCAAACCCCTGCCCACTGAGGGGTTCGCGTGCAGCACGCGCAGGCCCGCCCCGGCGGGCCTTTTTGTGGGCGCTCAGCGCCGGCGCCAGGCGGCCCAGGTTTCCTGGATCAGCCGGCGCCGCAGCGCCGGGGCGGCGGGCGCTTCGTCCCACCATCCGTCGGCTTGCATTTGCGCGCAGGCGGCCGCAAAGCGGTGGCACAGGGTGTCGAAATCGGTTGCGCTGAAGTCCAGCGTGAACACCATGCGGCCCGTACCCACCCACGACAGCGCCACGCCTTGCTCGCGCAAGTAGAACTGCAGCAGCCAGTGGTAGCGCCCTGGCTGCGTGTAGGCCACGCTCCACACCGAACTCCAATGCGACACGCGCACCGGCCAGCCGCCGTCTTGCAGGATCCGGTTCAGGCGCGCGGCACGGGCGTCCCAGCGCGACTCCTGGCCGGCGTACAGGGCCTGGACCTCGGGGGTGTCGAGCTGCTCGAGAAACACTTGGATGCCCATGACCACGTGCGGGTGCGCGTTGAAGGTGCCGCGGGCGAAGCAAAGGTCGGCCGGTCGGTCGTCTCGGTAGCGCTTCATCCAGCGCGCCTGCCCGCACAGCACCCCCAGCGGGAAGCCGCCGCCCAGGGTCTTGCCGTAGGTCACCAAGTCTGCCTGCACGCCAAAGCGCTCTTGCGCGCCGCCCGGGGCCAGCCGGAAGCCCATAAAGACTTCGTCGAAGATGAGGGCGATGCCGCGCTCGCTGCACACCGCGCGCAGCTGCTCGAGCCATGCGCGGTAGGCTTCGGCGTCGACGGCGGGCAGCGTGCGTGCGCCCATCAAGCCGCTGTCGCCCGGAGCGGCCTTGTTGGGGTGCAGCACCTGCAAGGGGTTGACCAGCACGCAGGCGATGTCGCGCCGGGTGCGCAGCACGCGCAGGCTGCGCTCGTCCAGGTCGCGCAGGGTGTAGGTGTCTTGAGCGGGCATGGGGTTGCCCGGGCCGGGCTGCACATCGCCCCACCAGCCGTGGTAGGCCCCGCAAAAGCGCACCAGCTTGCGGCGCCCTGTGTGGTAGCGGGCCAGGCGCACGGCCTGCATCACCGCTTCGGTGCCCGACATGTGAAAGCTGACCTCGTCCTGGCCCGAGAGGCGACGCAGGCGCTGCACCACGTCCAGCATGGCTTCGGGGTAGGTGCCCAGGCCCACGCCATAGGGCAAGGCGCGGCGCTGGGCTTCGGCCATGCTGCGCTGGTAGAAGGCGTGGCCCAGCACGTTGACGCCGTAACTGCCGGTCAGGTCCAGCAGGCGCTCGCCGTCCAGGTCGACCACCCAGGCGCCATCCACCCGTTGCACGAAGGCGCCGACGCCGAGCAGGCCCCGCAGGGTGGCGCTGAAAGGGAAGGGCACGCGGTAGGCGCCCGTCAGCTGCAAGTCGCTCAAGCCCTCGCGCGCCTCGCGGGTGGCCGCCAGGCTGCGCGCATGGCGGGTATTCAGCTTGTGGGCCAGGCGCTGCAAGCCTTCGCGCCGGCGGCTTTGCAGCGCCAGGCTGGCGCCGTCGGCGCCATAAAAAGCGTCGCCCTCGAGCCGGTAGCCCGGCAGCCAGCGCGCCAGGCGCAGGGCCATCTTGCTGTGGCCGGTCAGGCTGGGGTGCTTGGCCACCGACAGCTGCAAGCGTCTCACGGCTTTGGGCAGCAGGGCCAGCCCGGTGCCGGCCGCGGCCAGCGTCATCCATTCCGTCATCGTCGTTCCTTGGAGGTCGAGTGCATCGATGTCCGAGGGTGTAGTTCCTTGTCTTGACAACGTCATGAACCCTGTCACCTCACCGACTTCCGCCTCCCCCACGCCCCGCCGCCGCTGGCGCGACCGCTTGTTGCTGAACGAGGACTTGAACTTCCTGCTCACCAACCGCGTGCCCCGCATCGCCTTGACGCGCTTCATGGGCTGGTTCAGCAAGGTCCGCTCGCCCGCGTTGACGCGGCTGAGCCTGTGGGTGTGGCGCCAGTTCACCGACTTGGACCTGAGCGACGCCAAGCAGCAGCGCTTCGACAGCCTGCACGCCTGCTTCACCCGCGAGTTGGTGCCCGGCGCGCGGCCCATTGCTGCCGACCCGGCCGTGCTGGTCAGCCCGAGCGACGCCATCGTGGGTGCGCTCGGTCGGGTCGAGGCCGGCACCGTGTTGCAGGCCAAGGGCATGCCTTACCCCCTGGCCGAGTTGTTGGGCAGTGCCGACGACGCCGCCGAGTTCGAGGGCGGCCACTACCTGACCCTGCGGCTGACCTCGGCCATGTACCACCGCTTCCATGCGCCCGACGACGCCACCGTGACCGATGTGCGTTACCTCAGCGGCGACACCTGGAACGTCAACCCCATTGCCCTGAAGCGCGTGGAGCGCCTGTTCTGCCGCAACGAGCGCGCCGTGCTGCGCCTGCGCTTGCATGACGACCGTCCCCTGCTGATCGTGCCGGTGGCGGCCATTTTGGTGGCCAGCATGCGACTGCACTGCCTCGACGTGCTGCTGCACTTGCGCTGGCGCGGGCCGCGGGACACGCGTTGCCACGCGCCAGTGCGGCGCGGCCAAGAGTTGGGCTGGTTCGAGCACGGCTCCACCCTGGTGCTCTTGGTACCGCCCGACCTGCAGCCCTTGGTGACCCCCGGGGAGCGCTTGCGCATGGGGCAGCCCCTGTTGCGACGCTCGGTTGTCATGCCGGTGTCGTGAGCCCTGGGCAGCATGGGCAGTCATGCAACGCGACGCCCTGCCCGAACTCGCGGCCCTCTTGCCGCCGCCCGGAAACGACCCCGACGAGGGCGGCGAGCCCGGCGGCTTGCGACTGCGCACCGTGTGGATCAGCGACCTGCACCTGGGCACCCCGGGTTGCCAGGCGCAAGCGCTGCTGCACTTTCTGCGCCATGTCGATTGCGACACCCTGTACCTCGTGGGCGACATCGTCGACGGCTGGCAGTTGCGCCGGCACTGGTTTTGGCCCCAGGCGCACAACGACGTCGTCCAAAAACTGCTGCGCAAGGTGCGCAAGGGCACGCGTGTTGTCTTCGTGCCGGGCAACCACGACGAGTTCGCCCGCAAGTACCTGGGCCACAGCTTTGGCGGCATCGAGGTGCTGGGCGAGGTCATCCACACCTTGGCCGATGGTCGGCGGTTGTGGGTCACCCATGGCGACCATTTCGACGGCGTGATCCAAATCGCCAAGTGGCTGGCCCACCTGGGCGATTGGGCCTACACCCGTGCGCTGGAGGCCAACCATGCCCTCAACTCCCTGCGCGCCCGCTTGGGACTGCCCTACTGGAGCCTGTCGCGCTACCTCAAGCTCAAGGTCAAGCGGGCGGTGGCTTACGTGGACGACTTCGAGCGCGCCGTGGCGCGCGAAGCCCGCGCCCGTGGACTGGATGGGGTGGTGTGCGGGCACATCCACCATGCCGAATTGCGCGACATCGACGGCATCCTGTACGCCAACGACGGCGACTGGGTGGAAAGCCTGACCGCCCTGGCCGAGCACGCCGACGGAAGGCTGGAGGTCATCGACTGGACCGAGCGCTGGGCGCAAGCCGTGCGCCCCAAGTTGCCCTTGGCCCTGCCGGCCCCCACCGCCTGAAGCGCCCAAAAGAAACCCGCCTCATGGGCGGGATTCGGGGCGGGATTCGGGGCGGGGTTCAGGGCGGGGTTCAGGGCGGGGTGGGTGAGCGGGACGCCCGGTGTGGGCTCAGTGGGTGCCCTGGGCCGGGTCGAGTGGCTGGATGTTTTGGGCCAGCACGCCTTTGGGGCCTTCGATCAACTCGAAGCTGACCTTGCTGCCTTGGCGAAGGGTGCGGAAGCCTTCCATGTTGATGGCACTGAAGTGCGCGAAGACGTCAGAACCGCCGGATTCCGGTTCGATGAACCCGAAGCCTTTGGCGTCGTTGAACCACTTGACCGTACCGAGCGGCATGACTGCATCCTTGGGAAGTGCTCAAAAATGAGGCGCTGGATTGTTGGTCTCGGTGGCCGCTGGCGTCAATTCAGGGCCTGCCCGGATGGGGCAGACCCCAGGTCCCGGCGCTGGCAGGGCCGCATGCTGCGGCGCGCGAGGCCGCCGTCTTCCCGCCCTGCTGGACCTGGGGGGATGCCGTGCAAGCCGCCCGGGCATGGCGAGTCAGCGTCAGCGGATCGGCGGATGGCTCCCTAGAATCAAGGCATGCCGTTTCCGCTTCTTTCCACCCCGCCGGGCTCGCCAGCGCCAGGCCCGCTGCCCGACGGGGGCGATGCGGCCACCGTGGCCGAGCGCCAAGATCAGCGCACCGAGCCGCCCAGGCTGTACCAAGTGGTGATGTTGAACGACGACTACACACCGATGGAGTTCGTCGTCATGGTGTTGCAGGAGTATTTCCGGCACGATCTCGACAGCGCCACGCTCATCATGCTGAAGATCCATCACGAAGGGCGCGGCGTCTGTGGGGTCTACACCCAGGACGTGGCGGCCACCAAGGTTGAACTCGTTGCCGCCGCTGCACAGCGGGACGGCCATCCCCTGCAATGCGTCATGGAGGCCGCATGATTGCCCAAGAACTCGAAGTCAGTCTGCACATGGCGTTCGTGGACGCCCGGCAGCAGCGGCACGAATTCATCACGGTCGAGCACCTGCTGATGGCCCTGCTCGACAACCCGTCCGCCAGCGAGGTGCTGCGCGCCTGCGCCGCCACCATCGAAGACCTGCGCAAGAACTTGGCGCAGTTCATCAAGGACAACACGCCCACCGTGGGCGGCACCGACGAGGTGGACACCCAGCCCACACTCGGTTTCCAACGGGTGATCCAGCGCGCCATCATGCACGTGCAAAGCACGGGCAACGGCAAGAAGGAAGTCACCGGCGCCAACGTGCTGGTGGCCATCTTTGGCGAAAAGGATTCGCACGCGGTTTACTACCTGCACCAGCAGGGCGTGACCCGCTTGGACGTGGTGAACTTCATCGCCCACGGCATCCGCAAGTCCGACCCGCCCGAACCGCCGAAGAGCGAAGGCAAGTCCGAAGGCGAAGGTGGATCGCAGCCGCAGGAAGAAGGCGAAGGCCAGCCGACCAAGGCGTCGCCCCTTGAGCAGTTCACCCAAAACCTGAATGCCGCCGCCCGGGACGGCAAGATCGACCCACTGATCGGCCGCGAAAGCGAGGTCGAGCGCGTCATCCAGGTGCTGTGCCGTCGACGCAAGAACAACCCGCTCTTGGTGGGCGAAGCCGGCGTGGGCAAGACCGCCATCGCCGAGGGACTGGCTTGGCGCATCACCGAAGGCACGGTGCCTGAGGTGCTGGCCGACAGCACGGTGTACGCCCTGGACATGGGCGCCCTGCTGGCTGGCACCAAGTACCGTGGCGACTTCGAGCAGCGGCTCAAGGCGGTATTGAAGCAACTGAAGGACCAGCCCGGCGCCGTGTTGTTCATCGATGAGATCCACACCCTCATCGGGGCGGGTGCGGCCAGCGGGGGCACCCTGGACGCGAGCAACCTGCTCAAGCCGGCGCTCTCCAGCGGCCAACTCAAGTGCATCGGCGCCACCACCTTCACCGAGTACCGGGGCATTTTTGAAAAGGACGCGGCCCTGTCGCGGCGGTTCCAGAAGGTGGACGTCGTCGAGCCCACCGTCAGCCAAACCATTGAGATCTTGAAGGGGCTCAAGAGCCGCTTCGAAGAGCACCACGGCGTCAAGTACGCCAGCGCCGCGCTGGAGGCGGCGGCCGAGTTGGCGGCTAAGTTCATCAACGACCGGTTCCTCCCGGACAAGGCCATCGACGTCATCGACGAGGCCGGCGCCGCTCAGCGCGTGTTGCCGGTGGGCAAGCGCAAGAAAACCATCACGCGCGCCGAGGTCGAAGACATCGTCAGCAAGATCGCGCGCATCCCGCCCACCTCGGTCAGCAACGACGACCGCGGCAAGCTCAAGACCTTGGAGCGCGACCTCAAGGCCACGGTGTTCGGGCAAGACCCGGCCAGCGAGGCCCTGGCCGCTGCCATCAAGATGGCCCGCTCCGGTCTGGGCAAGCCCGACAAGCCGATCGGCGCCTTCCTGTTCAGCGGCCCCACGGGCGTCGGCAAGACCGAGGTGGCCAAACAGTTGGCGTTCACGCTGGGCATCGAACTGATCCGCTTCGACATGTCGGAGTACATGGAGCGTCACGCCGTCAGCCGCCTCATCGGTGCGCCCCCGGGCTACGTGGGCTTCGACCAAGGCGGCTTGCTGACCGAGGCCATCACCAAGAAGCCGCACGCGGTGCTGCTGTTGGATGAAATCGAAAAGGCGCACCCCGATGTTTTCAACGTGCTGCTGCAGGTCATGGACCACGGCACGCTGACCGACAACAACGGACGCAAGGCCGATTTCCGCAACGTCATCATCGTGATGACGACCAATGCGGGCGCCGAGGCCTTGCAAAAGAGCACCATCGGCTTCACCACGCAGCGCCAACTGGGCGACGAGATGGGCGACATCAAGCGCTTGTTCACGCCCGAGTTCCGCAACCGCCTGGACGGCATCATCAGCTTCCGCGCGCTGGATGAAACCATCATCCTGCGCGTGGTGGACAAGTTCCTGCTGCAACTGGAAGGCCAGCTCACCGAGAAGAAGGTCGAAGTCACCTTCACCGACGCGCTGCGCAAGCACCTGGGCCAGAAGGGTTTCGACCCCCTGATGGGTGCGCGTCCGATGCAACGTCTGATTCAAGACACCATCCGCCGCGCCTTGGCCGACGAACTATTGTTCGGGCGCCTGACCGAGGGTGGGCGCTTGACGGTGGACGTCAACGAGGCAGGCGAGGTGCAGCTCGACATCCAGGCTTTGCCGACCAAGCCCGGCAAGGGCAAGGCCGACAAGAAGGTCGAATCCGAGCCCGCGGCCTGAGCGCCGAGCCTCCCGACAACGCCCGGCCTGGCCGGGCGTTGTTCATGGGCGGTGCGCGGCCGGGTCTTGCCGAAAGAAGCCGGCCAATTGCGCGTACAGGGCCGGGTCTTCGGCGCGCAGGGCCCGCGGATCGACAAAGAAAGCCTCGCTGGCCACGGCAAAGAACTCGTCCAGCGCGCGGGTGCCGTAGTCGTCGATGCAACTGGGCTCGCGGTGGGCCACCCGATCGGCGAAGCGATCCCAGGCCAGGGTCAGCCCGTCGTGCCAGCGGCGCATGGCGTCGGCGTCGGGCAGCGGCGGAATGCCGTCGGCCTCGCCGTTGGCCAAGTCGATGAGGTGGATGAATTCGTGGATCACCACGTTGAAGACCGGCCCGCCGTCGTCGTTCCAGTCCACCGCGTCCCAGGTCAGCATCACCGGCCCGCCCGGCATCGCTTCGCCAGCCAAGGGTTCCTCCCAGGTGTGCACCACGCCGAAGTCGTCGACGTCCTCGCGAGGCGCCACGACCTCGCCGGCGTGCATCACGATGCCTCGGCTGCGCCCGTACACGCCCAGCCCCAGGGCCAGCACGGGCAGGCAGGCCTGGGCGGCCACGGCCACGGCCATGGCATCGCTCACTTGCAGCTCGCCCACCCCATGAAACTCCCGCGTGGCCAAGAACAGGCTGCACATCGACCGAAGCCGGGGCTCGTCGGCAGGCAAAAAGGGAAAGCGTGCCAGCGTGGCCGCCCACAGTGCGTCTGGGATGGGGTGCTTGGCGATCAAGCGCTGCTCGCGCCACGCCTGCCAGCGGGTCAGCCAGCTCACATCAAAGCGTCGCGCTGGATGCCTTCGGGACCGAGGTAAAGGCACTCGGCCCGCGCTGCGCCACCGTGGTCCAGGTCCCAGTCGCTCAGGCACAGGCGCGACAGGCCTTGCCCCAGGGAGAAGCAGCCCGGCCGGTGGGTATGACCATGGATGAACATGCGCGCGCCAGCGGTGTTCAGCAACTGGCGGCAGAGATCGGCGTCGGGGTCGGCGAAGGGCAGGCCCTCGTGCTGCTGCTGAGCCTGCGCTTGCCGGCTGGCGTCGCGCATCTGCGCGGCCTGGGCCAGGCGCTCGTCCAGCGGGCGCTGCAGGAAGGCCTGCTGCCAGGCGGGTTGGCGCACTTGCGCCCGGAAGGCTTGGTAGCCGGCGTCGTCCAAGCACTGGGCATCGCCGTGCGCCACCAGGAAGCGGTCGCCCCAAGCGTCCAGGGTCAGCAACTCGTCCACGCGCTGGAAGGCACCCGCCTGGGCCAGGGTGTCGCCCACCAGAAAGTCGCGGTTGCCGGCCATGAAGTATTGCGGGCGCTGACGCCCGCTCGCCATCAGGGCGCGCGCCACGCGCTGGGCATAGGCCAGGTCCAGCGCGTCGTCACCCACCCAGGCCTCGAAGAGATCACCGAGGATGAACAAGGCATCGGCCTGCAGGCTGCCCAGCAGGCGCTCGAACGCGGCCAGGGTGTTCGGCGTGTCGGGCCAGGTGCAGGTCGGACACGAAGGCCAGGCACCGCCATGCGGGCGGCGCTTGCAGGTGACGGATCAAACGATCACGCGGCCTCGACGGCCTTTTCGATCACCACGGCTTCGAGCGGCACGTCATCGTGGAAGCCCGAGCGGCCGGTGCGCACTTTTTCGATGGCATCGACCACAGATTGCCCTTCCACCACGGCACCGAACACGGCGTAGCCCCAGCCCGAGCCGCTCTCGCGCGTGAAGTTCAGGAAGTCGTTGTCCTTCGTGTTGATGAAGAACTGGGCGGTGGCCGAGTGCGGGTCGTTGGTGCGGGCCATGGCCAGCGTGTACTTGACGTTCTTCAGGCCGTTGTTGGCCTCGTTCTGGATCGGGGCCTGGGTGGCCTTTTGCTTCATGTCGGCGGTCATGCCGCCGCCTTGGACCATGAAGCCCTTGATGACGCGGTGAAACACCGTGCCGTCGTAGTGGCCGCGGCGCACGTAGCCGAGGAAGTTCTCGACCGAAGCCGGCGCTTTGTCGGCGTCCAGCTCGATCTTGATCAGGCCGTGGTTGGTGTGGAGTTCGACGGTGTGCTTCATTTTTTCGGGGCCGCCTCGATGCGCGCCAGTTTGATGGTGACGGGAGTGGTGGGCACGTTTTGGAACATGCCTTGGTTGGTGACGGGCACCGCACGGATCTTGTCGACCACCTCCATGCCGGCCACGACATGACCGAACACGGCGTAGCCGTTGCCGTCCTGGGCCTGCTCGGCGTCCAGGAAGCCGTTGTCCACCACATTGATGAAGAACTGGGCCGTGGCAGAGTTGGGGTCGCCCGTGCGGGCCATGGCCACGCTGCCGCGCACGTTGCGCAGGCCGTTGCGGCTTTCCAGTGGGATGGGGGCTTTGGTGGGCTTTTGCTGCATCTGCGCGGTGAAACCGCCGCCCTGGATCATGAAATCGGCGATGACGCGGTGAAAGACCGTGCCGTTGTAGTGGCCGGCCTTCACGTAGGCCAGGAAGTTGGCCGTCGATTTGGGGGCCTTTTCGGCGTCCAGGGCGATCTTGATGTCGCCGGCGCTGGTGGACAGCACCACGGTTTGGGCGGCTGCCACGCCGGCCCCAGCCAGCAGGGCGGTGAACACGAGGGGTTTGAGCATGTCAGCGGGCGCGCATCAGCGCGTCGAGTTGTGAAATCTTGAGCTGCAAACGGGCTTGAGGCTGCAGACCTTGCGCCTTGTTGTAGGCGCGCTGGGCCAGGCGAAGCAGCACGTCGCCCAGGTTTTCTTGGGCCTGCGCATGGTCGGGGTTCAACAGCACGGCCCGCGCCAGGCTGTGCTGGGCGGCATCCAAGTCGCCCCGCCCCGCCAGGATGACCGCCAGGTTGTTGTGCGCTTCTGCGTAATCGGGGAAATCTTCGACCAGGCGGCTCAACAACGCCTCGGCCTCGCTCGTTTCGCCGCGATCCAGGCGCATCCAAGCCAAGGTGAATCGCCAGCGGCTTTGTTGCGGGTCGGCGGTGATGGCTTGGGTCAGCACGTCCAGCGCTTGCTGTTGTCGACCGGCATACCAATGCGTTTGCGCTTGGTCGAGGGGGTTGCCGTTCGTGGCCTGCGCGGCGCTGGGCTGGGCCAGCCAAAGCCACGAAGAGAACACGACCAATAAGAGGGAAAGACGGGGCATGGGAGCGAGGCGGGGCAGGCGGGCCGGCAGACCCCCCTGGCTATACTGACTCGTCATTCTAGGGATGGCCCGAACCCCACACACCGGGCGCCCCGACTACCCTTGCCCCCTGCTCGAAGACGGCCCCACCTCGGGGCCGTTGGTTTCTGCTGACGGTCCATGTCGCTGCGTCTCTACAACACCCTGACCCGCTCGCTCGAAGCGTTCCGCCCCTTGCAAGAGGGCCACGTCCGGATGTACGTGTGCGGCATGACCATCTACGACCTGTGCCACATGGGGCACTTGCGCATGATGATGGCGTTCGACGTCGTCTACCGCTGGTTGCGGGCGTCGGGGTACGAGGTGACCTACGCGCGCAACATCACCGACATCGACGACAAGATCATCAAGCGCGCCTTGGAGCGCGGCATCCCCATCCGTCAGTTGACCCAGGAGATGACCGCGGCGATGCACCAGGACTTCGCCCAAGTGGGCATCACCCCGCCCACCCACGAGCCCCGCGCCACCGAGTACGTGCCGCAGATGATCGGCCTCATCGAGCGCCTGGAAACCCGGGGCTTGGCCTACCAAGCCGACGACGGCGACGTGAACTTCGCCGTTCGCCGCTTCGAGGGCTACGGCAAGCTCAGCGGGAAGAGCCTGGACGACTTGCGCGCCGGCGAGCGCATCGCGGTCGACGACAGCAAGCGCGACCCGCTCGACTTCGTGCTTTGGAAGGCCGCCAAGCCCGAGGAGCCCGCCGATGCCAAGTTCGATGGCGGACGGTTCGGTCCCGGCCGGCCTGGATGGCACATCGAGTGCTCGGCCATGAGCTGCGCGCTGCTGGGTGAAGCGTTCGACATCCACGGCGGCGGTGCCGATCTTCAGTTCCCGCACCACGAGAACGAAATCGCCCAGAGCCAGGGGGCGGGCATGGCCTTTGCCACGTACTGGCTGCACAACGGCTTCTTGAACGTCGACGGCGAAAAGATGTCCAAGAGCCTGGGCAACTTCTTCACCATCCGCGATGTGCTGGCCAAGTACGACGGTGAGACGCTGCGCTTCTTCATGCTGCGCACGCACTACCGGCGTCCCTTCAACTTCAGCGACGCCCACCTGGACGACGCCGAAGTGGCGCTCACCCGGCTGTACACCGCGCTCGACGCCGTGGCTCCGGTCGAGGTCGCGATCGACTGGAGCGAGCCCAGCGCCGCCGCCTTCAAGGCGGCGATGGACGAGGACTTCAACACCCCCCAGGCGCTGGCCGTGCTGTTCGAGCTGGCGGGCGAGGTCAATCGCACCCGCTCGGTCGAGCGCGCAGGCCTGCTCAAGGCCTTGGCTGGCACGCTGGGTGTGTTGCAAAGCGACCCGCGCGCTTACCTGCAGCGTCGCGGCGGCGCGGTGGACGAAGCCTGGATCGCCGAGCGCATCGCCGCGCGCGCTGCGGCCAAGGTGGCACGTGACTTCGCCGGTGCCGACGCCATCCGCGCCGAGCTGAGCGCGGCGGGCATCATCCTCAAAGATGGCCCCAGCGGCACCACCTGGGTCAAAGGCTGATGGGACCGCGCCACGCCGGGGCTGCCCCCGACTACTGGGACGATGCTTGCAAGCACCTGATCCGTCGCGACCGCGTGCTGAAAAAGCTGATCCCGCGGTTCGGCGAAGCCCGCTTGTCCAGCCGGGGCGACGCGTTCACCACCCTGGCACGCTCCATCACGGGGCAGCAGATCTCGGTCAAGGCGGCCCAATCGGTGTGGGAGCGCTTCGCGGCCTTGCTCCAAGCGCCCACCCACAAAATCGCGCCGGCCGCGGTGCTGCAGCAGGACGTCGCCGCGCTGCGCACCGCTGGGCTGTCGGCGCGCAAGGCCGAGTACCTGCGGGACCTGGCGCAGCATTTCGAAGCCGGTCAGGTGCACGTCCGCCAGTGGGCGCAGATGGACGACGAGGCCATCATCGACGAGTTGGTGGCCATCCGCGGCATCGGCCGCTGGACGGCGGAGATGTTTCTCATCTTCCACTTGATGCGCCCTAACGTGCTGCCTTTGGATGACATCGGGCTACTAAAAGGCATCAGCGTTCACTATTTTTCGGGCGAGCCCGTGAGCCGGGCGGAGGCGCGCGAGGTGGGTGAAGCCTGGGCGCCTTACCGCTCAGTCGCCACTTGGTACCTCTGGCGCAGCCTGGATCCGCTGCCGGTGGACTACTGATCCAACCTGGGAGTTTCCCGACCGATCGGTTGGTCAACCGGGCCCAAGCTGAGACAATCGCGCCATGAGCAAACGTCACTTCCTCGACTTCGAGTCCCCCATCGCCGAGCTGGAAAGCAAGATCGACGAGCTGCGCTACGTGCAAAGCGAGTCGGCGGTGGACATCTCGGAGGAGATCGACCGTCTCTCCAAGAAGAGCCAGCAACTCACCAAGGACATCTACGCCGGCTTGGCACCGTGGCAGATCTACCAGATCGCCCGCCATCCGCAGCGCCCACAAACGCTGGACTACGCCCGCGAGATGTTCACCGACTTTGTCGAACTGCACGGGGACCGTCATTTCGCCGACGACCTCGCCATCGTGGGCGGCCTGGCTCGCTTCAACGGCCAGGCGTGCATGGTCATCGGCCACCAGCGCGGGGCCGACGCCAAGGAGCGCGCGCTGCGCAACTTCGGCATGCCGCGCCCCGAGGGCTACCGCAAGGCATTGCGCTTGGCCAAGCTGGCCGAAAAGTTCGGTTTGCCGGTGTTTTGTTTCATCGACACCATGGGCGCTTACCCCGGCATCGGCGCCGAGGAGCGCGGTCAGAGCGAGGCCATCGGCCGCAACATTTTTGAGTTCGCCCAGTTGGAAGTCCCCTTGATCGCCACCGTGATCGGCGAGGGCGGCAGCGGCGGCGCGCTGGCCATCGGTGTGGCCGACCAAGTGCTGATGCTGCAGTACAGCGCCTACTCGGTCATCTCGCCCGAAGGCTGTGCGTCCATCCTCTGGAAGTCGTCCGACCGGGCGTCCGAGGCGGCCGAGTCGCTGGGCATCACCGCCCACCGGCTCAAGGCGCTGGGCTTGATCGACAAGATCGTGAACGAACCCATCGGCGGCGCCCACCGCGATGCCAAGGCCACGGCCGCGGCGCTCAAGCGGGCCCTGGGCGAGGCGCTGCGCCAGCTCAGCGATCTGCGCCCCCGCGAACTGCTCGACCGCCGTCAGGAGCGCCTGCTGGCCTATGGCCGATTCAGCGACACCAAGGCCCGCTGACCCTTTGCGCCCCACGGTGGCCGTCGCGTTCAGCGGCGGCGCCGACTCCACCGCCCTGCTGTGGGCCACCGCCCGGCAGGGCGTTTTGCTGGGCGTCGAGGTCGTGGCACTGCATGTCAACCATGGCCTGCAGCCTGAAGCCGCTGCCTGGGAGGCGCAGGCGCAGGCCGTGGTCGAGCGCCTGACGGCCGCCGGGCTGCCGGTGCGCTTGCGGGTGCGGCGCTTGGCCGGTGCGCCGGCCGTCGGCGAGAGTGTCGAGGCCTGGGCGCGGCGCGGCCGGTACGCCGCCTTGGCGGAGGCCGCCCGGGAGGTGCGGGCCTCGCTCGTGCTGCTGGCTCACCATGCCGACGACCAGGCCGAGACCGTCTTGTTGCAGGCCTTGCGCGGGGCTGGGCCCGCTGGCTTGGCGGCCATGCCCGAGCGCTGGGTGTCGGCCGACGGCATCGCCTGGCAGCGCCCCTGGCTGCACCACCGCCGTGCGACGCTGCTTGCCGTGGCCGAGGCCAGCGGACTGCCTTGGGTCCAGGACCCGAGCAACGCCGACCCGCGCTTCGCCCGCAACCGACTGCGTCGGGCCGTGATGCCTGCCTTGGAAGAGGCCTTCCCGCACGCGGTGACCGTGCTGGGGCAGGTGGCCGCTCACGCCGCGCAAGCCCGCGCGCTGGCCGACGAGGTGGCCGAGGAGGACCTCCCGCCTTGCGTCGGCGACGGCGGTCGCCTGTGCCACGCCGCTTGGGTTCGCCTGCCACCGGCCCGCCGACACAACGCCTTGCGCGCTTGGCTCCAGGCCCAGTTGCCTGCCGGGGTGCCGGTGGCCTTGCTGGAGCGCCTGGGCCGCGAGTGGAGGGGGCAGGGGGCGCGATGGCCTGCGCCGGGTGGCTGGCTGCGTTCGCAGCAGGGCCTCTTGGCCTTTGAGCATTCGCCAGCCACGAAGTGACGCTGCCCCGGGTTTCCCCGGGTCGCGCTGGCGCGGGTGCCTAGAATCGCCGGCTCTTTCGCCAGTCAACCACTTGCACACCGCATGGCTTTGATCGTTCATAAATACGGCGGCACGTCCATGGGCTCCACGGAGCGCATTCGCAACGTTGCCAAACGCGTGGCCAAGTGGGTGCGCGCCGGCCACCAACTGGTGGTGGTGCCCTCGGCCATGTCGGGCGAGACCAATCGCCTGCTCGGGCTGGCCAAGGAACTCAGCCCCGAGGTCGTCACGCCCACCATCCAGCGCGAACTCGATGCCATTGCCGCCACGGGCGAGCAGGTGTCGGTCGGGCTGCTGTCCATCGCGTTGCAGAACGAAGGCCTGGAGGCCGTGAGTTACAGCGGCTGGCAGGTGCCCATTCGCACCGACCAGAGCTACACCAAGGCCCGCATCCAAAGCATCGACGACACCAAAGTGCGCGCCGACTTGGCGGCTGGCAAGGTGGTCGTCATCACGGGCTTTCAGGGGGTGGACGACGACGGCAACGTGACCACCTTGGGTCGCGGCGGCTCGGACACCTCGGCGGTGGCCATCGCCGCGGCGATGAAGGCCGACGAGTGCCTGATCTACACCGACGTGGACGGCGTCTACACGACCGACCCGCGCATCGTGCCCGAGGCCCGGCGCTTGCACACCATCAGCTTTGAAGAAATGCTGGAGATGGCGTCGCTGGGCAGCAAGGTGCTGCAGATCCGCTCGGTGGAGTTCGCGGGCAAGTACCGCGTGCCCCTGCGCGTGCTGTCCAGCTTCACGCCCTGGGACATCGACATTCACGAAGAAGCCAAATCTGGCACCCTGATCACGTTTGAAGAGGACGAAAAGATGGAACAAGCCGTCGTCTCCGGCATCGCGTTCAACCGCGACGAAGCCAAGGTGACCCTGCTGGGCGTGCCCGACAAGCCGGGCATCGCCTTCCAGATCCTGGGCCCGGTGGCCGATGCCAACATCGACATCGACGTCATCATTCAAAACGTCAGCCACGACGGCAAGACCGACTTCTCGTTCACCGTGCACCGCAACGACTACGCGCGCACGCTGGATCTGCTGAAAAACACCGTGGGCCCCGCTGTGCAGGCCGCCGAGGTATTGGGCGACCCGAAGATCTGCAAGGTGTCCATCGTGGGCATCGGCATGAAGTCGCACGTGGGCATTGCCGCCAAGATGTTCCGTTGCCTGTCGGAGGAGGCCATCAACATCCAGATGATCTCGACCAGCGAAATCAAAACCTCGGTGGTGATCGACGAGAAGTACATGGAGCTGGCCGTGCGCGCGCTGCACAAGGCCTTCGACCTGGATCAGGTCGCCGCCTGATTTCTGCCATAATGCGCGGCTTCGCGCTGGAGTCGTGACCGAGTGGCCGAAGGTGCTCCCCTGCTAAGGGAGTATGTGGGCAAAACCTGCATCGAGGGTTCGAATCCCTCCGACTCCGCCAAAACAAAGCCTTCCAGCCTGCTCAGCGGGCCCAAGAGGCGCACAGAGCCCCGCACCACGCGGGGCTTTTTGCTTTTGGAGCGCCTGACTGCACCTCTGGTCGGTCCGACTGATGGGGGGGCAAGCGGCTCGTCGCCGAGATCAGCATGTCGTACGTCGACGCCCCCGTGGACAACGGCAAGTGACTCTCGCTGCAGACGAACCGTCTCGACCTGAGAGTCGGCGCATGGGTCACGATCCCGCAGACGGTGGGCTCAGCTTGGTTCAGACTGCCGGCCGCGCGGCGCGGAATTCGTTCGGTGACTGACCCAGCAGTCGCTTGAAGGCACGGGCGAAGGCTGAGGGGTTGTCGTATCCGACGCTCATCGCGATCTGGGTCACGCTGTCCTGGGTTTCGCGCAGCCTCTGCGCTGCCAGTTGCAGGCGCCACCCTTGCAGGTACTCCGTCGGCGTCTGACCCAGGCAAGCCTGGAAGCGCTCGAGGAACGCAGTACGTGACAGATGCGTGCAGTGGGCCAGTTCGACCAGTGTCCAGCGACGCTCAGGCTGCTCGTGCAGGGCCAGGAGCGCGGGGGCCAGCCGTGAATCGGAGGCGGCAGCCAGCCAGCCGGTGGCGGGCCGCGTGTCCAGCAGTGCCTCACGCAGGGCCTGGACGAACAGGATCTCGGCGGTACGCCGCAGCACTGCGGATGACACACCGCCGGGCTGCGCGGCCTCTTCCCGAACGAGGGCCAGCGCAGGTGACAGCCGCTTGCACTCCGGTGTCGCCGCACGCAGGACCATGATCGCGGGCAGACCGGCCACGATGGCCTGTGCCGAACGCATCTCGGCCGTAAAGCTGGCCGTCAGCAGTCGGGTCAGTGCCCCGCCACCCCCGTAGCTGAGGCTGCTCGCGCGGCGATCGCGCCTGTCGATGCCGGCGATCGCCGTGACCGCGACAACGGGTCGGCCCGCACGGTCGGACATCGCGTGGACCTCGTCGCGCGGCAGCACGACGACATCTCCGGCACTCAGATGCAGGGTCGTTCCGTCGCCCGCCAAAGTCACGACGCATTCGCCTTCAAGGACGGCATGGATGGCCGCCAGGCGTCCGCCCGGCAGTTGCAGCGCCCATGGCGCGCTCAACTCACTGACGCAGAAGAACCAGCCGTGGAAGCGCAGGGAATCCAAGACCTGCGCGATCAACACTGCCCGGGGCGAACGATCGGCATCGTGTGCCGCACTTTCGGCCGCGCGTGGCGCCGCATGCATGCCTATCGTCGTGGCCATTGGTGATGCAGGAGCACGTTTGATGAAACCAGTTTCTCACGCAGGCCGGCGCCGCATGCTGGGCTGGATCGCCCGTGTGGTGACCATCCTTCCGTTCATGGGAGCCGCGCAGGCGTCCGGACGGATGAAGCCCACACCTGCGGTCACAGTCGGGCCTTTCTACCCGCCCGATCCGAGGGGACTTCCGTTTTTCAGCGCCCGACCGCTCAGCCCACTGCCCGAGGGCAATGACTTGACTGCGGGCGCTGGTGGTCGCCGTGCCGAGGGCGAGCGGATGCTGCTCCAGGGCCGTGTCATGAACACCGCCGGCCAGCCCCTGGCGGGCGCCCGGGTCGAAATCTGGCAGGTGGATGCTCGGGGCCGCTACGCGGTGGAGAGCCGGGCTGATCGCGACCCCGGCTTTTCCGGCTACGGCGTGCAGCAGGCCGACGCGAGCGGCCGCTATGCGTTCACGACCATCCGGCCCCGCAGCTACGGGCGCTACGGCGGGCTCATCAAGCGCGCGGCGCACATCCACCTGAGGGTCTCCATGGCTGGACGGGCGCCGCTGGCCACCGAAGTCTGGTTCGCGGGCGAGCCCGGCAACGAGCGCGACTCGTTCGTCCGTCGGATCACAGACGCGGAACTGCGCGAGCGCATGCTGGTCCGCCTGGTCCCGGGCATCGATGGCCTGCCGATGGGCGCCTTTGATGTCGTGCTGCCCGACGTTTGAGGAGTGACGATGAGACTCGTGGTGTTTGGCGCCTCCGGCGCCACTGGCCGGCACGTCGTGAGCCTGGCCGCCAAGGATGGATGGTCCGTGCGGGCCGTCGTTCGATCCGAGGCGCAGCGCAGCACGCTCACGGGCGCGGATGAGCCCATCCTGGGCGACCCCACTGAGCCCGCCGATGTGGCGCGCGTGATGGGCGGTGCTGATGCCGTGGCTGTGTGCCTGGGGATCTCGCGCCGCACACGTTCGCCATTCGCGCCACTGGTGTCGCCCGCGGACCTGACGTCGCGATCGGTGGCCACGATCGTGCAAGCGATGCAGCGCGAGGGCGTGCGCCGCATCGTTTATGTCAGTGCTTTCGGGGCGGGCGACAGCTGGCCCCGGATCCCCTGGTGGGGCCGCGCATTCCTGCGGCTGAGCCAGGTGCGCCACTCGATGCTCGACCACACCCGCAGCGAACGCCTGCTGGCGGGCTCCGGTCTCGAGTGGACCGCTCTTCGGCCGATGCTGCTGGACGACGCACCGTCCGCCCTGCCAGCTCAGGAGATGCGGCCGGGCGACTCGCTCCTGTCCAAAGTCTCGCGCGAATCCCTCGCGCGCAGGGTCGTGGCCGTGCTGGGTGAACCGTTGACCCATGGCCGCGCGGTGGCGCTCGTCGCGGGCAAGGCTCACATGTCCGCCACCACCACGAGCCACGCATGACCGTCTAGGAGTCTGCGCGGCAGAAGCCCAGGCCGGCGGGGCCCCTGGTCCGGCGCTGGCTAGGCGCGACGCCGCCGTGGACTCGTGTCACAAGACGGAGCGACACCGCATGCGCCGGATCCAGGGGCCACCCTTCGGGCCGAGCCCCGGGGGCGACAAGCGTCGTTGCCGGCTCCTGACGTAGCCCGCCACGCGGCGTCGCCAGCGCCTAGCCTGTCGCCCCCGAAATCTCGGCGACGGCCTGGGCTTCTGCCGCGCAGACTCCTAGCGCGCTCGGTGCGCTTCTACGTCGACCAACTGGGCTTCGAGGAGGACTTTCAGGTCGAGGGTTGGGCCTTTTTGAGCCGCGGCGCTTGCCAGCTTCGCCTGGGCCACTGCCCCGACGCGGTGCCGATGTCGAAGGCGCAAGATCATTCCTGGTTCGCCTACCTGCACGTGGACGACGCCCAGGCGATGTACCGCGAGGTCCTGGAGAAGGGCGTCGAGATCTGGCTGCCCTTGGCCGACCGACCTTGGGGCCAGCGCGAGTTCGCCATCGTCACGCCCGATGGGCATCGCCTCGTGGTCGGGCAGGTCTTGGCATGACGCCCCGGTCGTTTGCCGAACTGGGCTTGCCGCCGTCCGTGCTCAACGCGGCCCGTGAGGCGGGCTTCATCGAGCCCACGCCCATCCAGGTCGCCGCCATCCCCCCGGGGTTGGCGGGCCGCGACGTGCTGGCGCTGGCGGAAACCGGTTCGGGCAAGACGGCGGCCTTTGCCTTGCCGCTGCTGGCCATGGCCCTTGAGGCTCCTGCGGCCGCGGGGCCCCGTGGCTTGGTGCTGGCCCCCACGCGCGAGCTGGCGGTGCAAACCGCCGAAACCCTGAGGGGCCTGGCCGCTGCGTTGCCGCGGCGGCTCAAGATCGGCCTGGCCTTTGGCGGCGTTTCCATCAACCCGCAGCTCATGGCCCTGCGCGGCGGCTGTGACTTGATGGTGGCCACGCCGGGTCGGTTGCTCGACCTGATCGACCACAACGGTCTCACCCTGGCGCATGTGCGCACCCTGGTGCTGGACGAGGCCGACCGCTTGTTGGCGGCTGGCTTCGAGGCCGAGTGGCGGCGCATCGAGGGCCTGCTGCCCGCAACTCGGCAGACGGGGCTGTTCAGCGCCACGTTCCCCGCAGCCTTGCAGGGCTTGGCCGAGGGGCTGCTGCGCGACCCACTGCGCATCGCCTTGGCCAGTGCGCCGCCCGACATCCGGCAACGCTGCATCCAGGTGGATGCAGCGCAGCGCACGCCGCTGCTGCGCCACCTGCTGGCCACCGAAGGCTGGCAGCGCGTCATCGTCTTCGTGGCCACGCGGTATGCCGCTGAGCACGTGTCCGACAAGCTGTGGGCTCATGGCATCCAGGCGGCGGCCTTGCACGGCGAGCTCAGCCAAGGGGGCCGGGCCGAGGTGCTGGCGGCCCTGCAGTCAGGCCGGGTGCGGGTGCTGGTGGCCACCGACGTGGCGGCGCGCGGTCTGCACATCCCGGCCTTGGACGCGGTGGTGAACCATGAGTTGCCCCGCTCGGCGGCCGATTACACGCACCGCATCGGGCGCACCGGCCGAATGGGGCATGCCGGCACGGCGGTCAGCTTCGTTTGCGCCGACAGCCCCACCAACGCCGAGTCGCACTTCCGCCTCATCGAAAAGCGCCAGGGACAACGTGTGCCGCGCGAGCAGGTGCGCGGCTTCGAGCCCCGGGCCGTGGCCTCGGAGATGCAGGCCACCGGCGGCATCGAGGGCCGGCGCCCGAGCAAGAAGGACAAACTGCGGGCCGCCGGCCTGCATCCACCCAACGGGAGCACCGCATGAGACCTGGGCATCGATGGCGGCATGGGCTCGTCGCCTGGGCCTTCTGGGGCGCGGGCTTGGCCCAGGCCTGCACCCTCACCATGGGTTACCGGCCCGAAGCCCGACCGCCCTTGATGGCCGAGGCGCCCGACGACTCGGGCGTGTACCTGGAACTCTTCACGCGTGCGGCCAAACGCATCGGCTGCGACTTGCGCGTCGAGCGCCTGCCCAAGCTGCGCATGATCGAGGCCCTCAAGCGCGGCGAGGTGGACTTCTACCCCGGCATGGATTTCGACGACGAGCGCAACACCTACCTGCTGTTCATGTCCAACGGCTTGCCGGGGGGATTGGTCGGCGTTTCGCGCCCCGACCTGCCCGAGGTGACCCACCTGCGCCAGTTGGCCGGCCGCCGGCTGTTGCGCAACCCCGGTCAGCCGCAGTACCTGGAGGACCTGACGGAGGCCGAGCGCGCCGCCATTCCCATCGAAAAGGTGGTGTCGGCCTCGCTGCAGCGGGGTGTGGAAATGCTGTTGCGCGAGCGGGGCGACTTTTACGTCTACAGCCAGTTGTCGGTCGATCACCTGCTGCGCATGCGGCCCGAATGGCGCAGCCAGCTCAAGGTGCACCGGCGTTGCTGCGGGGGCGACAGCCGCTACCACGCGGCCTTTGCCAAGGCCTCGCCCCACATGCGCTTGGAGCCCAACCCCCACTTCCGATCCGACCAACCCGAGGGGGCCGACAACCAGCGGGTGCGGGCCGCGCCTGGCAGCGTGGCCCAACGCTTCGCGCAGGCCTTGGAGCGCATGACCAAGGCGGGCGAGGTGCAGCAGCTGCTCGAAGCCGCGAAGGGCCCGGCGGACTGAGCGGGGTGGATCAGGGCGGGGCCGGCCGCTTCAATCCGGGGCGGGCAGGGCCAGTTGCTGCGCCACGGCCAGGCATTGCTGGATGTGCATCTCGCACACGGCCTTGAGAGCGGTGTAGGTCAACAGGGCCGACACCGCCTGCCCGGCCAGCGGCACGAACTTGGCGGCTTGCTGGGTGGTCAGCCGCACGCCCACCACCTGCAGAAGCTTCATCACCAAGTCGCGCGTCACGAGCCGTCCGATGAGCAGGCTGCCCCCCGTGGAGATGGCCTTGTAGACGACCACGCGGCGGTCGGGCGCCAGGCGCTCCACCTGCTCGGGGCTCAGGCCGAAGGCCTGGCTGATTTGCGGCAGCACGCGCATTAGAACGGCCACGTCGGTGGCCCAGTCCAAGCCGGGCAAGGGCACCACCGCCACCCCGGCGGCCATCAGCGCGCGCTTGCGCACCAGCCGGCGGCTCTGCTCGAGGGCGGCTTGCAGGTGGGCGGGCAGTGGAGCTTGGGGGGGCTGGGCCATGCGCATGAACAAGGGGCCTCCGAAGAGGCCCCCGAACTGTAGGTGCCGAGCGATGCCCCTTTCAGCGGCTGGCGGCGGCTCGCATCTCGCGGGCCACGTACCAGACGCTGACCCCCGCGATGGCCGCTGCAGCCAGCAGCGGGGGCAGCACGCGCGCCAGACCCAGCGCTTCGCCCTTGAGCACCAACATCATCTGCTGGTACTGGGCCAAGCCCGGAACCCAGTAGTGCCAGGCGGCGTCGGCGCCCGGGTTCAGCATCGGGATCAGTGGCACCAGGCTGAACACCATGAGCACCAGGTTGGCGCTGGCCTGGGCCTCCTTGAAGGTCTTGGTGCGGATGGCCATGGCCATCAACAGCCCGCCCGCGGCGATGGCCAGGGGCGCCAGCAGGGCGGTAAAGAGGCTGGCCTCCTGCCAGCCGAAGCGGAACTGCGCGGCCAGGGCATCGCTCTTGATGAGCCACTGCCCGGGCAGGAAGCCGAAGGCCGACAAGGCGGCCACGGCTGCCCCCATGAGCGCCACCGCCATCCATTTGCCCAGGGTGATGGCGTGGTGGCTGGTCGGGTTGGTCAGCAAGGGCTCCAGCGAGCCGCGCTCGCGCTCACCGCTGGTGGCGTCCAGCGCGGCGGCCAAGCAGCCGTAGAGCACCGGCATGATGAGCACGAAGGGCACGATGCTGGTGATGCGCGTGGCGCGGGCACCGGGGCTGGCGAGGTCGCGTTCGGTCATTTGCACCGGCTGCATCACCTCGGGCGACACGCCGCGCAGCAGGAGCTGCAGCTGGGCGCGCTCGCTGCCGAAGTTGCGCACCAGGTTCGCGACGGCGCCTGAGCCCACCTGGGCCCGCATGTTGGCGCTGTCGGTCACCACCTCCACCGTGGGCTGATCGCCGCGCGCCAGCTCGGCCTCGAAGTCGGCCGGGATGACGAGGACGGGCGAGCCCAACGTGCCGCTGCGCAGCTTTTTCTCGTAGGCCTCTTCAGGGCCCGCGCCGTCGAGCTTGACGAGGGTGTAGTTCTGCCGCTCGATGAAGTTGACCAAGGTCGGGCCGTGGGCGGCGCCGTAGACGTGGACCTCGCGTTTCTCAAACTGGGCTTCGAACTGGGCGATCAGTGCGCTCAGCGCGAACAGCATGATCGGGCCGACCAAGATGCCGGGCAGCACCATGCGCATCAGGGTGCGGCGGTCGCGCAGGGCGTCCACCAGCTCCTTGATGAAGACGATGACGATGTGGTTCAGCACACCAGCGTTGGGGTGCGTCACCGCTTGGTTGAGGGTGCGGCTCATGCGGCCTCCTGGATGTCGGGGAAGGCGAGGGCCACGAAGGCGTCCTCGAAACGATCGCGGCCGGTTTGGGCCAGCAGCTCGGGCACGCTGCCGTGGGCCAGCGAACGGCCTTGGCTGACGACCACCACCTCGTCGCACAGGTACTCCACCTCTTGCATGATGTGCGTCGAGAACACGATGCATTTGCCCTGGTCGCGCGCTAGGCTGCGCAGGGTCTCGCGCAGCGCGCGGGTGGCCAGCACGTCGAGGCCGTTGGTGGGTTCGTCCAGCACCAGGTTGGCCGGGTCGTGCACCAGGGCGCGGGCCAAGGCGGTTTTCATGCGCTCGCCCTGGCTGAAGCCGTCGGCACGGCGCTCCAGGATCTTGCGCATGTCGAGCAAGTCCGCCAGGTGTTCGGCGCGCCCTTCCGCGGCCTCGCGCGTCATGCCTTGCAGGCGCCCGAAGTACACGATGTTCTCGCGGGCCGTGAGGCGCGGGTACAGGCCGTGGGCGTCACCCAGGATGCCCATGCGCGCCAGCGCTGCCTGGGGCTGCGTCACCACATCCAGGCCGTCCACCTGGATGCGGCCCTGGTCGGGCGCGAACAAGCCGGCCAGCATGCGCAGCGTCGTCGTCTTGCCGGCGCCGTTGGGGCCCAACAGGCCGGTGATGCAGCCGTTGTCGGCCTTCAGGCTGACGCCCTTGACGGCTTCCACCCAGTTCGGGGCGGGCTTCTTCAGCCACCCCATCAAGTTCGATGTCTTGGGGGCCGGCACGGCAAAGCGCTTGGCCACTTGGTCGATGTGGATCACTTCGAACCCTCCGGTTGGTTCTTCTTGACGGGCGGCAGCTCGGGGTTGGGCGGCACGTAGGCCAGGGGCCGCGGCATGGTGGCGGCGCAGTCCAGCTTCACGGCCAGGGCCTCGGCATCGCTCTTCGCTTCGATGAAGCGGGCCACCACGTCGCGCATGCAAGGCAGGTTGGTCACGCCATGGCCGGCGGCCGGCACCACCACGTGTCGCGCTTGGGCGCCCAGCGCGGCGGTCACGCGCTCGCCGTGGCGGGGCGGGGTCACGGGGTCGGCGCCACCGCTGGTCAACATCACGGGCGCGGTGGCGGGCGGCACGGTGTAGAAGGCCGGGTCCACGGTGCCGCGCGGCCAGTTGGCGCAGATGCGCTCGTAGCGGCGACGGTCGAAATCGCTGAAGTCGCGGCCGGGGGCGTCGCGGTTGTCGGCCACGCGGGGCAGGTCTTCGGCGCAGACCACCGAGAAGTGCATGCCCGCGGCCAAGCCGCCCCGTCGGCCCCCGCCCAGCCCGTTGGACAGCGCCAGCAGGCTGTTGAAGTCGCCCTGAGCCGCCGCAGCGATGGCCGCGGGGACGGCGGCCGACAGCGCCGGCATGTAGAGCGGCGGCCGCACCGCGCTGATCACGTGCTGGCGGTCCAGCGTCACGGTGGCGGCCTTGCCCGTCAGGGGGTGGCGCAGCTCCACCCGCCGGGGCAAACCGGCCAGCACCTGCTGCCATTGCTCGGCCAGCTTGGGGTAAGCGGCTTGGCAGCCGGGCTGGGCCTGGCAACTGGCCAGCAGCGCGTCCAGCGCGGCCTGGGTGTCGGTGCTGAAGCTCTTGGGCAGCGCGATGTCGGGTGGGGCCAGGCCGTCGAGCACGTTGCGGCGCACCGCCTGAGGGAACAGGCGCTGGTACTCCAGGCCGGCGCGCGTGCCGTAGCTGGCCCCGATCAGGTTCCAGTGCGGCACGCCCAGGGCTTGGCGCACGGCGTCCAGGTCCTGCATGGCGAGGGTGGTGGTGTAGAAGCGCAAGTCGCCGTGCGGCAGCTTCATCAGGCGCTCGCGGCAGCGGTCGATCAAGGCGTACTGCTGCTCCAGGTCGAGCAGGGCCTCCAGGCCGCGGTACGGCTCCTCTTCCTCTTTGCACTCCAGCGGGGCGCTTTCGCCCGTGCCGCGTTGGTCGACGAACACCAGGTCGCGCCGTTGGTTCAAGCGGCTGAAGCGAGGCGCGATCAGCGGGGCCATTTCCGCGGCCGCTTGGCCCGGGCCGCCGGCCAGGATGGTGACGGCGTCGGGCAGCTTGTTGCGCGCCAGCGCGGGCACCACCACCACGCGCAGCTGGATCTGCGGGCCCTGTGGCCGGGCGGGGTCCAAGGGGCGCGCCAAGGTGCCGCATTGCAACTCGGTGGGGTAGCCGGGCAGGCGGCAGCCCTTGAGCGTGAGCGTGGGCGCGGCGGCGGCATCGGCGGCGGCCAGGCTGGCCAGCACGGCCACCAGCATCGCGGTTGGCACGCCCAGGCGCTGAGGCAAGCAAAGACGGGCAGGTTTCATGGGCGGGGGCCCTCCAAGGTCGTCGAAGTGGGGCGGATTATTCGGGTCGGTGGCGATGCGCGGCGCCCTGCGTCGGCGAATGGCCCATCCGACGGGCAGACGGCTGTCTTGAGCGCACGAGTGGCGCCCCTGCGACTTCGGGGTGGCCGGCATCCGGACGCCTTCTTACACTGCGCCGGTCGATCGAACAGCCAAGGGGATGGATTGGGCCGCAACGAGCCACGACGACTGCCGCTGGTGCTGACCCTGACGGGCGGCGCCTTGGCCTGGGCCCTGTGGGCCTGGGCCGCCGCCGATCCCCAAGCCCCCTGGGCCGAGTGGGCCGACAACGCGCACTGGACGGTGGCCTACGCCACGGCCGCCTGGGTGGCTTGGCTGGGCGTCGGGCGGGCCGATTGGGCGCTGGACAACCGGGCGCGCCGCACCTTTGCGGTGTCTTTGCTGCTGCTGATGTTCGGGCAACTGGCGTACGCCGTTCAGCTGGTCTTCGACTGGTGGCCGCCGGTGGCGCCGTCGGACCTCTTCTTCCTGGCCCTGGGCCTGGGCTTCTTGCTGGGCTTCCTGGGGTTGTTGGAGGACCCAGCCAAGCCGCCGGTGTGGCGCCGTGTGGGCTTGGACGTGCTGGGCGGCGCCACGGCCGCCTTGGCGTTTGCGCTCACCCTGTACCTGCCGCGCGCGCCCAGCGGCTCGGCCTGGCTGGTGGCTGCATCGGCCGCCTACCCGGTGGTGATGGTCAGTGCGGCGGTCACCACCGTCATTGCCATGCTGCACCAGCGCCAGCGCCCGAGTTGGGCCGGCACGCTCATCGGGCTGGGTTTGGTGGGCCAAGCCACGGGATGGATGGCCTGGAACGTGGGCCTGCTGGGCGGCTCGGTGGCGAACGGGTCGCTCTTGAGCCTGTGGTTTTCGGGCTCGGCCTTGCTGCTGGGCCTGGGCTCGGCGGGCTTGCGCACCGACATCAACCGCGACCCGGCTTACGACCGCCTGTGCGAGGGCGCGCTGCGCCTGTTGCCGCTCACCATGGTGGGCCTGGCCTCGGCGGCCTTGGGCTTGCTGGTGCTGACCGACCGCCTGGGCGACACGCCGCGCGGCGTGCTCGTGGTGCTGGGCTTGGTCATCCTGCTGCTGGCCGTGCTGCGTCAGACCCAACAGCTCGGCGACCGCGACCGTCTCTTGGAGGCCGAGCGCGCCGTCGCCGAAAGCCGCGCCGCCCTGGAGCATCAAGCGCAGCACGACGCGCTGACCGGCTTGCCCAACCTGCAGCTGCTGCGCGACCGCGCCGAGCGCGCCATGGCCATGGCTGCGCGCCAGCGCCACCGGGTGGCGCTGCTGTTCATCGACCTCGACCAGTTCAAAGAGGTCAACGACACCTTGGGCCACGCAGCGGGCGACGCCTTGCTGCAGCACCTGGCGCACGAATTGCAAGGCCTGCTGCGTCAGGCCGACACCGTGGCGCGCCAGGGGGGCGACGAGTTCTGCATCGTGCTGCCCGAGGTGCAGGACCAGAACGAGGTGGCCACCGTGGCCGAAAAGGTGATGGCCCTGTCGCAGCGCAGTGTGGCCATCGAGGGCCACGACCTGCCCTTGCACTTGTCGGTCGGCATCGCGCTGTTCCCCGACAACGCGGCCGACTTCAACACCCTGATGCAGGCGGCCGACACCGCCATGTACCGCGCCAAGGCGGCAGGCCGCCAGGGCTACCGCTTCTACGACCCGGCCATGAACGCCGAGGCCGTGGCCCGGATGCAATTGCGCTCGCGCCTGAGCAAGGCGCTGGAGCGAGGTGAGCTGTCGCTGCGCTACCAGCCGCAGGTGGATTTGGCCAGTGGCCGCGTCGTGGGCGTGGAGACGCTGATGCGTTGGAACTCGGCGGAGTGGGGCCCCGTTTCACCCGCGCAATTCATCCCGGTGGCCGAGGACAGCGGGCTCATCGTCGAAATGGGCGCCTGGGCCCTGTTCGAGTCCTGCCGCCAGGCGTCCACCTGGATGGGCATGGGCTTGCCGCTGTTGCGGGTGGCCGTCAACATCAGCGTGCTGCAGTTCCGCCGCTCCCGTTTGGACGAGCAGGTGACCGAAGCCCTGGCGCTCACCGGCTTGCCCGCCGAGTGCTTGGAGCTGGAGGTCACCGAGTCGGTCATGATGCAAGAGCAGGACGCTGTCATCGCCACGCTCGACCGCCTGGGGGCGATGGGCATCGGGCTGTCCATCGACGACTTCGGCACCGGCTACTCCAGCCTTAGCTACCTCAAGCGGCTGCGCGTCAACAAGCTGAAGATCGACCAAAGCTTCGTGCGCGACGCCACCGAAAGCGAGGGCGCGGCCGGCATCGTGCGCGCCGTCGTGCAAATGGCCAAGGCCTTGGGCTTGAGCACCCTGGCCGAGGGCGTGGAGACCGAAGCGCAGCGAGACTTGCTGATCGCCTGCGGCTGTGAAGGCGCCCAGGGCTATTTGTTCGCCAAGCCACTGACCGCCGACGAACTCACCACCTGGTTGCGTCAGCAGCCCCCCCTCCCGACACCCCCTGAAACGACCCGCTCATGAAGCTTTACTACGCCCCTGCAGCTTGCTCCCTGTCGCCCCACATCGTTCTGCTGGAGTCGGGCCTGCCGTTCGAGACGGTGCGCGTCAGCACCAAGAGCCACAAAACGGCCGACGGCGGCGACTTTCACGCCATCAACGACAAGGGCTACGTGCCGGTGCTGGAGCTCGACGACGGCGAGCGCCTCACCGAAGGCCCGGCCATCGTCCAGTGGATCGCCGACCAAGTGCCGGACCAACACCTCGCACCGCCCAACGGCACTTTGGCCCGCGCGCGCTTGCAGGAGTGGCTGAACTTCATCACCAGCGAACTGCACAAGGGCTTCGGGCCTTTGTTCTACCCAGCCTACGACGCAGCGGCCAAGGCCGTGGCAGCCGAATCCCTGAAAAAGCGCCTGAGCTGGACCGACGCCCGCCTTGCGGGCCGCGAGTTCTTGTTGGACAGCGGCTTCAGCGTGGCCGATGCCTACCTGTTCACCGTGCTGGGTTGGGGCCACTACGTCGGCCTGAACCTGGCCGACTGGCCGAACCTGGCCGCCTATCACGCGCGCATCGCGGCCCGTCCGGCCGTGCAGGCGGCGCTCAAGGCCGAGGGCCTGTTGAAGTGATCGCGGTGGGCGCCTAGGCGTCTGCGCGACAGCCTGCGTTTCTGCCGCGCAGCCTGCTAGGACCGGTACCCCGGTCCCTCGTCCAGCGCGCGGGGCAGGCGGGTCAGGGCGGTGGCGCCGCCGGCGCCGGCTTGGCGTTCCACGTCGGCCTGCAGCTCCACCACCCGCCACAGGTGGTGCAGCGCCTGCTGGGCGTCCCCCTGGCGTTCCAACAGCTTGGCCAGCTGCAGGTGGGCGCGGCGCTGCTCGGCCTTGGATTGGATGCGCTCGGCCAGGGCCAGGCCGTGGCGGGTGCTGCGGATGGCGGCCGCCTCGTCGCCGCGCACCAGCGCGATCTCCGTCCAGGTGCGGCTCGCGGCGGCTTCCAGCCAGTGGTGTTGCAACTGGCTGGCCAGGTTGAGCGCCAGTCGGCAGTCGGCCACGGCCAGCGGCACTTGGCCGCGCGCCAGCGCCGTTTGCGCCAGGTGCCAATGCGCCTCGGCCTCGAACTCGCGGTGGCCGCCGCGCCGGGCCGCGGCCAGGCCGTGGGCGAACTGGCGTTCGGCGTCCTCGAGCTGTTGGCTTTCGAGGTGCCCCACCCCCAGGTTGATGGCGACCTTGGCGGCCAGGTAGCTGTCGTCCAGGCCCGCCAGGCGCTGCAAGGCGTCGCGGTGCCAGCGCAAGCCGGTGCTCCAGGCGCCCATCGCGTAGTGGATCTGCCCCAGGCCGATGCGGGCCGAGATGCCCAGGTGCGCGTCGTGCGCTGCTTCGGCCCAGTCCAGCGCCCGCGACCAATGCTCGGTCGCGTCCAGGTAGTGGCCCTGTTGGTAGGCCAGTCGGCCCTGGGCTTCGGCCACGCGGGCGGCTTGCAGCGGCATTTGTGCCGGGTCGGCTTCCAGCGCGGCGCGTTGGAGCTCGCCCTGCAACTCCAGGGCGCGGCCGCGGTGTTCCAGCAGGTGAAAGCGCAGCACCAGAGCGTCCAACGCGCCGGCCCGGTTGCCCTGGGCGCGGCCCTGCTGCTCCTGCTGCGTCAGCCAGGCCAGCACCCAGCGTGGGTGCCGGGCGGCCGCGCGCGTCAGGCGCTCCAACAGGCGGGTCATGGCGGCGGCCTTGGCGGGGAAGTGCGTGCTCACGGGACGAAGAACAACAACCGGGGCTGAAGCCCTGAGGATAGCGGGTCCACCCGACTGGTCTGCGGGTGGCACGGGCGGGCACACTGTCAGGGCGGTTGCAACGGCCTGCGACTTCATTCCACTCAAATACCAATTGACCACGCTTCTTGTTGGTATTAGAGTGGTATCCATTATGCCGCCTTGGACCGTTCGCCATCACCATCGCCCGCCCACGGGGGCTGCACGGGTCCGTTTTTGGGTGGGCGTGGACGGCGGCGGCACCACCACCCGCCTGCGTTTGAGCGATGCCCAGGGACGCCGCCTGGGCGAGGGCCGGGCAGGCCCTTCGGCCTTGGGCCAGGGCGCCCACCAGGCTTGGCAGCACGTGGGCGAGGCCCTGCACGAAGCCGCCCGCGACGCCGGGCTGGAGCGCGCGCCCGATTGGGCCGATTGCGCCCTCGGCCTGGGTTTGTCCGGTGCGGCGTCGGCGCCGCTGGCGCAAGCCTTCTTGGTCGCCCGCCCGGCGGAGTTGGCCATCGCTTTGGACACCGACGGCCGCGCCGGCGTGCTCGGAGCGCACGGCGCGCGGCCGGGGGCCTTGGTGGTCGCTGGCACCGGCTCGGTGGCCGAGGCCCTGGACGCCGATGGCGGCTGGCGCTGCGTGGGCGGCTGGGGGTGGCTCAATGGCGACGAAGGCAGCGGCGCTTGGCTGGGCAAGGCCGCCATGCGCCATGCGCAGCGGGCGCGCGACGGCCGCGACCGCCCGGGGGCCTTGGCCCGCGCCGTGTGGGCGTTGGCCGGTGACGCGCCTGAGGCGCTGTTGGCGTGGTCGCTGGCGGCGCAGCAGCAGCGCTTCGCTTCGCTGGCGCCGCTGGTGTTCGAACACGAGGCCGACGACCCCGTCGCCGCCGCCCTGCTGGCCCAGGCGGCGGACGAACTGGCCGCCCTTGCCCTGGCGGTGGACCCGAGCGCAGCCCTGCCGCTGGCGATGAGTGGCAGCATCGCCGACCGGCTCGCGCCGAGGCTGCCTTCGCGGCTGCGCGCGCGCTGCGTGTCCCCGCAGGGCGACGCCATGGATGGCGCGCTGCGGATGGTCCAACACCTGTTGCTGAACGAAGCCCGCGCATGAGCACCCTGCCTTTTGACTTCCGGCCCGACCCCGCCGCCGCCTCCCCCCTCTACCTGCAGCTGGCGCAGGCCCTGGCCAAGGCCATCCACGACGGGCGCTACCAGGCCGACGAGGCCCTGCCTTCGGAGCGCCTGCTGGCCGAATCGCTGAGCCTGTCGCGCGTCACCGCGCGCAAGGCCATCGAGCGCCTGACGGAGCAGGGCCTGATCGTGCGCAAGCGCGGCTCGGGCAACTACATCGCACCGCGCCTGGAGCAACCGCTCACGCGCCTGTCGGGCTTTTCGGAAGAGCTGCACCAGCGAGGCTTCGTGCCGGGCTCGCGCTGGCTCAAGCGCGGCTTCACGCCCGCGGCGGCCGACGAGCAGCTGTCGCTGGAGCTGCACGGCAACGAGCGCGTGGCGCGCCTGGAGCGCCTGCGCCTGGCCGACAGCGTCATCATGGCCTACGAGGTCAGCGTGCTGCCGGCCTCCATCCTGCCCGACCCCGAGGCCGTCAACGCCTCGCTTTACGCCCACCTCGCGCAGCGCGGCAACGCGCCGGTGCGCGCGCTGCAGCACATCCGCGCGCTCAACGCCGACGCCAAGCTGGCCGGCCTGATGGAGATCCCCGTCGGTGCCGCCGTGCTCTTCATCACCCGCGTGGGCTACCTGGCCTCGGGCCAGGCCGTGGAGCTGACGCACAGCTATTGCCGCAGCGACTACTACGACTTCGTGGCGGAGATGCGGCGTGATTGACCACGGGCAACGCACCGGCCTGATCGTCACGCCGGACGGCGTGCTGCACGGCCGCGTGCAGTGGGCGGGCGGGCGCATCACGGCCCTCGAAGGCCAAGCCCTGAGCTGGGCCGACGCGGAAGCGCTGGCCCCCACCACGCCCTGGCTGCTGCCCGGCTTCGTCGACCTGCACTGCCACGGCGGCGGCGGGCACGACGTGATGGACGGTGGCGAGGCCGCCGCGCACATCGCCCGCACCCACGTGCGCCACGGCACGACCGCGCTACTGGCCACCACGATGACGGCGCCGCTGCCCGAGATCCAGGCCGCCTTCGCGCCGCTGGGCGAGCAGATCGCGCAGCGCCGCCCAGGCAGCGCGCGCTGGCTGGGCGTGCACCTCGAAGGCCCCTACATCAACCCCGAGCGCCTGGGCGCGCAGCCCGACTTCGCGCAGGTGGCCGACCTGGCCACCGTGCGCGCCCTGCACGCGGTGGCGCCCATCCGCGTCGTCACGCTGGCGCCCGAGATCGAGCACCACCTGGCGCTGATCCCGGCGCTGGTGGCCGATGGCATTCGCGTGCAGATCGGGCACAGCAACGGCACCTACGACGACGGCGTGGCCGCCTTGGCGCGCGGCGCGCACGGCTTCACCCACCTGTTCAACGCCATGAGCGGCCTGCACCACCGCGAGCCCGGCATGGCCGGCGCCGCGCTGGCCCACGCGCAGCACGCCGAGCTCATCCCCGACCTGCTGCACGTGCACCCCGGTGCGCTGCGCGTGGCCCTGCGCGCCATCCCCCACTGCTACTGCGTGACCGACGCCACCAGCGCCACCGGCATGCCCGACGGCGAGTACCGCCTGGGCCGCCACCGCGTGCTCAAGTGCCTGGGCGCCGTACGCCTGGCCGACGGCACCTTGGCCGGCAGCGCGCTGACGCTCGACCAGGCGCTGCGCAACCTCGTCGTGCACCTGGGCCTGCCGTTGACGGAGGGCGTGCGCCGCGTGGCCACCATCGCCGCCGACTACCTGGGCTTGCCCGACCGCGGCCGCCTGGCGGTGGGCGCACACGCCGACCTCGTGGTGATGAACCGCGACCTGCAACTCCAAGCCGTGTTGGCCGAAGGGGAAGAGATTGAACTTGGCTGACTTCCAGTCACTGATGTTGACCGAGGCGCGCAGCGCCCCCGCCGCCGTGGCCCAGCAACTGGCGCAAGACGGCGCCGCCTACGCCGCGCTGGGCCGCAGCCTGCGCGAGGCGCCCCCCAGCAGCCTGCTCACCGTGGCGCGCGGCTCGTCGGACCACGCGGCGCACTACCTCGCCTACCTCGTGATGGCGCGCCTGGGCCGCTTGGTGACCTCGCTGCCCATGTCCTTGGTGACCTTGTACGGCAGCCGCATCCGAACCGAGGGCCTGGTGTCCTTCGCCTTCTCGCAGTCGGGCCAAAGCCCTGACCTCGTGGCCCCCACGAAGGCCTTCCGCGAGGGCGGCGCGCGCACCGTGGCCTTCGTCAACGCCGCCGGCTCGCCGCTGGCCCAGGCGGCCGAGCACGTGTTCGCGCTGCACGCCGGCGAAGAGCGCAGCGTCGCCGCCACCAAGAGCTACATCGCCCAGTTGGTGGCCGGCGCCCGCGTGGTGGCCAGCTGGCAGGAGGACGACGCGCTGCGCGTGGCCCTGCAAGACCTGCCCGGCGTGCTGGAACGCGCCGCGCACCAAGACTGGTCGAGCGCCGTGGACGCGCTGCGCCACGCCGACCGCCTCTTCGTCATCGGCCGTGGCACGGGCCTGCCCATCGCCATGGAAGCCGCGCTGAAGTTCAAAGAGACCTGCGCCATCCAGGCCGAGGCCTTCTCGGGCGCCGAGGTCAAGCACGGGCCCATGGCCCTGGTGGACGACGGCTACCCCTTGCTGGTCTTCGCGCCGCGCGGTCCCGCGCAAGCCGGCCTGCTGGCCCTGGCCGAGGAGATGCGCGGCCGCGGCGCCAAGGTCTTGCTGGCCGCCCCGGAAGGCAGCGTGCCCGCCGGCACGCCCGGTTGGCTGCCGCTGGTCGGCGCGGGGCATGAAGAGCTGGACCCCATCGCTGCCGTGCAGAGCTTCTACCCGATGGTCGAGGCGCTGGCGCAAGCACGTGGCCTGAACCCCGATCAACCCCGCCACTTGGCGAAGGTCACGAAGACCCACTGAAATGGAAATGCCCCCAGTCTCCCTAACGGTCGCCACCCCCCGAGGGGGCCGCCCACGCCTTCGGGCGGCCGTGCGGCGTGGGGTCCCGCACCATGAATAACAGCTTTGATCCCGGTCCGCTCTTGATGGTGGACATCCCCGGCAAGACGCTGGAGCCCGCCACCGCCGAGTTCCTGCGACGCGAGCGCATCCGCGCCGTGTGCCTGTTCCGCAAGAACTTGGGGCAAGAGGCCGAGGTGCGCGCACTGATCCAAGACCTGCGCGCGCTCATGGGCCCCACGGCCCTGATCGGGCTGGACCAAGAAGGCGGCTCGGTCGTGCGCTCCACCTTCTTGCCGCAGGCGCCCTCGGCCATGGCCCTGGGCGCTTCGGGCGACGAGTCCCTGGCCGAAGGCGTGGGCGCGGCCGTGGCGCGCGGGCTCAAGAGCTTGGGCGTGAACTGGAACTTCGCGCCCGTGGTGGACGTGAACAACAACCCGGCCAACCCGGTCATCGCCGAGCGCGCCTTCTCCGACGACCCCGACACCGTGGCCCGCCTGGCCGGCGCCTGGATGCGCGGCTCGCTGCGCGAGGGCGTGGCCTGCTGCGTCAAGCACTTCCCCGGCCACGGCGACACGCACGTCGACTCGCACCTGGCCCTGCCCACCGTGGACAAGTCGCGCGCCGAACTCGACGCGCTGGAGCTGCGTCCCTTCAAGGCCCTGTGCGCCAGCGCGCCGGCGGTGATGACGGCGCACATCGTCTACCCACAGATCGACCCCGAGCACCCGGCCACGCTCAGCCCCAAGGTGCTCAAAGGCATCCTGCGCGACGAGTGGGGCTACGACGGGGTGGTGATCACCGACGCGCTGATGATGAAGGCCATCGCCGAGCGCTACGGCTACACCCGCGCGCCCGTCATGGCCCTGGAAGCCGGCGCCGACCTGGTGCTGGCGCAGGGCAGCCTGGCCGAGCAGCAGCAGGCCGTGGACGCGCTGCGCGAGGCCTTTGCCCGCGGGCGTCTGAGCCGCGCCCAAGGCGAGCGCGCCCAAGCCCGCTTGGACCGCTTGGCGCAGGCCTACCCCAGCGCTCAGGGCGACTACCCGGCGGCGCAGCGCGAGGCCGACGACGCGCTGATGCACCGCGCCTGGGCCCAAGGCCTGCTGGCGCTGCGCGGCGCGCGCGCCCCGGGCCGCGACACCCCGCTGCGCGTCATCGTGCAGGCCGACGTGCCGACCGACATGGTCAGCGAGGCCGGCCCCACCGCGCTGCAGGCGCTGGCGCTGTTCGACGGCTTCCGCGACGTCAAGCGCCTGGTGCTGGACGACATCGACACCCTGCGCTGGGCGCAGGTGCCGCAGGACGGCCGCATCAACGTGCTCGTCTCCACCCGCCGCCACCGCTACGAGGGCGTGCTCGACTGGCGCCCCGACCTGCACCTGGCGCTGTGGAACCCCTTCCAGGCCCTGGACGTGCCCGGCCCGGCGCTCGTCACCTGGGGCTACGCCCAAGGCGCGCTGCGCGCCGCCCAGGCCTGGCTGGAAGGGCGCGAGCGCGCGCCGGGGCATGCGCTGGCCACCTTGGTTTGAACCCACTCACCTGACTTCACCCTTTCACGCCTTTTTCCGATCGGTCCACCCCCTCCTCGTTCGAACCACACCCCCACCGTTCGGCCTGAGGTATCGAAGGCCCGCCATGCGAGAGCGAAGGCTTCGAGCCCTCAGCCCGAGCGAAGGCTGGGGTGGACCCTGAAACCAAGCAGCCCACCCATGACCCCTGCCCCCACCTCCCCCCTGCGCTGGGTGCCCACGCTGTACTTCGCGCAGGGCCTGCAGTTCTTCGTCGTCATGCTCATCGCGGGCCTGATGTTCAAGAGCATGGGCGTGGGCAACGACGCCATCGCCCGCTGGACGGGCGTTCTGGGCCTGGCCTGGGTCTTCAAGCCGCTGTGGAGCCCCTTCCTGGAGCTGCTGCGCAGCAAGAAACTGGTCATCGTGGCCATGCAGTTCACGGGCGCCATCGGCCTGGGCCTGATCGCCTTGGCACTGCAGTTGCCGGTGTGGTTCGGGCTGACGATCGCGCTGCTCTTCGTGCTGGCCTACGCCTCGGCCACGCACGACATCGCGGCCGACGGCCTGTACATGGCGAGCTTGAGCGACCGGCAGCAGGCGGCCTACGCCGGCTGGCAGGGCGCCTTTTTCAACGCCAGCAAGTTCCTCACGCTGGGCGGGCTGCTGGTGCTGGCCGGCCACCTGGAAACGCGCATCGGCGTGTTCAACGCCTGGTCGCTCATCTTCGTGCTGCTGGCTGTGGTGCTGGGCGCGCTGGCCACCTACAACGCGCGCGCCCTGCCCGGCACGCTGAACGCCGGTGCGGGCGACCTCAACGCCGCCGCCGTGGCGCGCACCCTGCGCGAGGTGATCGCCGACTTTCTGCAGAAGCCCGGCATCTGGATCGCCATCGTCTTCATCGTGCTGTTCCGCCTGGCCGAAGGGCAGGTGCAGACCATCGGCCCGCTGTTCCTCAAAGAGGCCCGCGAGGCCGGCGGCCTGGGCCTGAGCACCGAGCAAGTCGGCGGCATCTACGGCACCGCCGGCACGGCGGCCTTTTTGGTGGGCAGCATCTTGGGCGGCACCTTCACCGCCTGGCTGGGCCTGCGCCGCGCGCTGCCCGTGCTCATCCTGGCCATGGCCGTGCCCAACGTGGTGTTCTGGGCCTTGAGCGTGCTCCGGCCCACCGACTTGTGGACCATCGGCTGGGCCATCGGCGTGGAGATGGCGGGCTACGGCTTCGGCTTCGTCGGCATGATCCTGTTCATCATGCAGGTGGTGGCCCCGGGCCGCTTCCAAACCGCGCACTACGCGCTGGGCACGGGGGTCATGCAGCTGGGCTTCGTCATCAGCAAGACCGTCAGCGGCGACATCCAGCTGGCCATGGGCTACCAGCGGTTCTTCCTCTGGACCATCGCCTGCGGCGTGCCCGCGCTGCTGATGCTCTTCTTCCTGCGTTGGCCCAAAGCCGAGGACGACGACGCGGGCGCGCCCAGCACGCGCTTCCTCGGTGAAGAGGCCGCCAACCCCAGCGCCGTGAAATGAGCGCGGCGGCGATCGCCATCGCGGCCGGCCTGTTCTTCGACGACTTCAGCCAGCCCGACACCGCCGCGCTGCAGGCCCAGGGCTGGGTGCTGCGGCAGGCTCCCGGCCACCCAGGGGTGCCCGGCGCACGTTGGGCGCCCGAGGCCATCGCCCTGGTCGACGACCCCGCGCGCCCGGGCAACCGGCTGCTGCGCTTGCGGGCCCAAACCGACGGCACGCCCGAGGGCACCGTGCAGGCCCAGGCCTGCCACCAGCGCCGGGCGCTGCATGGCACGGTGGCGGCCCGCGTTCGTTTCAGCGCCCAGCCCGTGGCCGGGGTGGACGGCGACCCCGTGGTGCAAACCTTCTACCAAGTCAGCCCCCTGGCGCACGACTACGACCCCACGTTCAGCGAGGTCGACTTCGAGCACCTGCCCAACGGCGGCTGGGGCAGCCCGCAGCCGCGCCTGTACGCCGTGAGTTGGCAAACCGTGCGCCTGGAGCCTTGGGACGCCCGCAACCAGGCCACCGAGGTGGTGGGCGCGCTGGACGGCTGGCACACCCTGGTCATCCACGTGGATGCCGTCAGCACGCGGCACTACCTGGACGGCCGGCTCATCGCCACCCATGGCGGCCGCAACGTGCCGGTGGTGCCGATGGCGCCCAGCTTCAACCTGTGGTTCTCACCAGGCGGGCTGCTGCCGCCATCGGCTGGCGTGCGGGTTTACGAACAGGACGTCGACTGGGTGCTGCACGCCCCCGGCCGCCAGCTCGCGCCCGCGCAGGTGCAGGCCGAGGTGCAGCGCCTGCGGCAAGCGGGGGTGTCGCGGCATGACGCGGTGGCCGGAGGGGGGCACCGCGCCACCTGCGACTTCTGAGCCAGGGTGCGGCTCGGCCCCGCAGCGCCCCCGCCTTGATGCAGCACAGACCCGCCGCATTTCACGCGACGTGGCGCAACCCCCGGGGGCTATGCTCGCCCACCTTTCACGCTTGGTATCGGGAATGAACGCTTTTCGAAACATCAAAATCGGAATGCGCCTGGGCCTCGGCTTTGGCGCCTTGATCCTCCTTTCCCTGGTCATCGCCCTGCTGGGGCGCGTCGAGCTGGGTGTGGCCGACGACGACCTGCAGCTGGTGGTCAACGACCGCCTGCCCAAGTTGGACCTGGTCGTGGAGTTGCGCGACAACGCCCGCCGCGTGGCCACGCAAGGGCGCAGCGTCGTGCTCTACAGCGACGAGGCCGACCGGAAGGCGGCGGTCAACGACATCGCGCAGGTGCGCCAGCGCAATGGCGCCGTCATGAAGGAGCTGGAAGCCAAGCTGACCAGCGCCGAGGGTCGTCGTCTGCTGGCCGAGCTCATGGCCCGCCGGGAGGCCTTCAACGCCAGCATCGACAAGGTCGTGCGTTTGGGCTTGGCCGGCAGCGCGCAAGCCACCGAAGAGGCCAAGACCGAGTTCAAGCAGGTGACCGACGCCGCCGAGCAGGCCTACCTCAAGGCCCTGGACGGCCTGGTCGCTTACCAAAAGCGGCTCATGCTGGAGGCGGCGCAGGAGACCACCCGCACCACGAAGATGGCCGGTTGGTTGATGCTGGTTGCCGCCGCCGTGGCCGCGGCGCTGGGCATTGGCATCGCCTGGAGCCTCACGCGCTCCATCGTCGTGCCCATCCGCCGCGCCGTGGCCGTGGCCGAGTCTGTGGCCGATGGTGACCTGCGGCAGAGCATCGTGGTCAACCGGCAGGACGAAACCGGCGAGTTGCTCGCCGCCCTGCGGCGCATGAACGAATCGCTCGTCACCATCGTGGGGGGCGTGCGGGGCAACGCCGACAGCGTGGCCACGGCCTCGGGCCAGATCGCGCAGGGCAACGCCGACTTGAGCCAGCGCACCGAAGAGCAGGCCAGCAACCTGCAGCAGACCGCGGCCTCGATGGAGCAGCTGACCGCCACCGTCAGCCACAACACCGACACCGCCCGCCAAGCGGCGCAAATGGCCGGCAGTGCGGCCCGCGTTGCCGGCGAGGCCGGCAGCGTGATGTCGCAGCTGGTCGGCACCATGGACGAGATCACCACCGCCAGCCGCAAGATCAGCGACATCATCGGCACCATCGACGGCATCGCCTTCCAGACCAACATCCTGGCGCTGAACGCCGCCGTCGAGGCGGCTCGGGCGGGCGAGCAAGGACGTGGCTTTGCCGTGGTGGCGGGCGAGGTGCGCACGCTGGCGCAGCGCAGCGCCGAAGCGGCCAAGGAGATCAAGAGCCTGATCGGCAGCAGCGTCGATCGCGTCGAGGCCGGCAACGGCCTCGTGGCCCAGGCGGGTCAGACCGTGGGCGAGGTCGTGGGCCAGGTCAAGCGCGTGGCCGACTTGATCGAAGAGATCAGCGCCGCCAGTTCCGAGCAGAGCAAGGGCATCGGCCAGATTGGCGATGCGGTGAACCAACTCGACCAGGTCACCCAACAAAACGCCGCGCTGGTGGAAGAAAGCGCCGCAGCGGCCGAGAGCCTGCAGCACCAGGCCCGTGCCTTGGCGCAGGCGGTGGCGGTGTTCCGCCTGGGCAGCGAGGGCAGTTCGAGCGCCTCGTCGGTCTCGGCGCCCGCGCCGGCCCGGCCGCGCGCGTCGCCGCCCGCTTTCAAGGCCAAACCGGCGGCGGTCCGTCCCAGCGCTTCGCCTCGCCCTGCGGGGCCGACCAAGGCCCCGACTGCACCCCGGCCAGCGCCGGCCCCCAGCCCAGCGCCGGCGGCCAGCCACGGCGACGACGAGTGGACCTCGTTTTGAACCTGGCATCGGCTGCGTGGCGCACGCTCCCGATGGGCTGACGCGGAGCGCAGCGGTCAGCGGCCGTTTCCGGCTTGAAACGCCCCTGAGCCCTTGACCTGCCGACCACCCGGCCGCTGGGGCCGGGCGTGTGGGCTCAAGGCGGTGAGGTCAAGCCACGCTGCAGCAGCGCCCGCACCGCGGCGGCTTGGTCGGCGGTCAGCCCGTCGTGCAAGCCCCGCAGGCCCGGCGGCAGGTGGGCGAAGCTCTCGGGTGCGGCGCCAAAGACCCAGTGTTCGAACAGGCTGCGCCAGGCGGCGCGCTCGGCCGCGGGGCGTTGGTGCAGCGCCAACAGGGTGTGCAGCAGGGCGTCGAGGCCGCTGGCAGCGGTGGCCGGCGCCACCCACCAGCGATTGATCATGGCGTTGACGGGGGCCAAGGAGCTCACCTCGTGCCACCAGAGTGCGGGGATGTAGATCGCATCCCCCGGCGCCAATTCGCCCTCCAGGGCGAGGGCATGGGCTTCGCGCTGCCCAGGCACATGGGCGGCGCCGGGGGCGTCGGGGTCCACCAGGGTGATGGGCGTGCCTGCCGGGCCTTGGCCCAGGGGGCCCACGCGCAGGTGCCGCACGGCGTCGGGCGGGTAGAGCCGAAAGCGCCGGCGTCCTGCCACCACGGCGGCGAGGTTGTGCGATTCGTCCAGGTGGGCGGGGGTGGTGATGGCGTTGCCCAGCCACAGCCTGGCGGGAGCGCGTTCGGCGTCCACGAGGTCCAGGCCGTGGCTGAGGGCCAGGGCCGGCGCGCAGCTGGACAGCAAGGCGCTTTGCACGGCCACGGCGGGGGCCTGCGGGTGGGCCGCGTAGCGGGCCAGTTGGGCGAGCACATCGCCCAGGGGCAAGCGGTTGCGCAGAAAGTTGAAGCCTGGGCCGTGCCCGTCTCGGTACCCGATGCGCCGGCCCTGGTCGGGCGGGATCATCACGGCGTCGACTTCGGCGGCGCTGGCGTGCTGGCCCAACCAGCGCAGGAAGGCCATGTCGCCTTGCTGGGCCACGGCCACGCCGGGCCAATGGCCGACCAGGCCGCGCAGCACGCAGGGTCGGTGGGTGGGCAGCAGTTCCGACTCGAAGACGGCGCGACTGAGCCCCATGCCGTCTCGCTCGTCCAAGCGCTGCATCAGTGGCTCAGCAGGCGCGAGAAGGCGCCCGCCGGCACGTCGGGCAGGGCGTGGCAGCGGGGCGAGACGCGGGGTTCGCCGGCCGGGCAGGCCTGGTCGCGGTCCACGGACCAAAAATGCACGCCGGCCAGGCCCAGCGCCCGGGCGCCGGCCATCAGCGTGCGGGCGTCGTCGGGGGTGCTGACGTTGCCAGCCACGTCGTTCTCGCCGGGCATCAAGGTGAGGGCGATGCGCGCGTAGGGCACGCCGCGCTGCTCGTGCAGGTTGCGCGCGGCCTGCAGGGCGGAGGCGCCCATGTCGCAGCGGCCCGCCTTCACCACGCACCAGCGCGGGTCGGCGGGGCCGTAGTTCATGACCATGAGGTTGACCACGACGGCCTCGGCCACGCCGTGGCGCTGCAGCGCGGCCAGCACCGTGTCGCCCGTGGCGTTGAGGGTGCGGCCGCTGCCGTCGCTGGCGCCGTGCGTGGCCAGGGTGACGCTCAGGCGCAGCGTGGGCCAGGTGCGGTGGGCGAAGGCCATGCGGGCGGCCAGCGCGTCGATCTGCGCCGGGGTTTGCTGGCGCTCGATGTCGAAGTCGATGCCCTTCAGGCGCGGCGACTGGTAGCGGGCGACGAAGGCGGCGAAGTCGGCGTCGTTGTCGCACAAGAAGCCGGCGGCCTCGCCGCCGGTGGAGACGACGTAGTCCTGGCCCCGGCGCAGCATCTCGGCCACGCCGGCGCGGGCGAAGGCCTCGGTGCTGGCCGCATCGTCGTTGGCGCGCCAGCGCTCTTGCCCGCAGGTGGCGGTGGCAAAGGCCCACACCAGCACCCGGCCTGGGGCGGGCGCGGGCAGCCAGGCCGGGGCGGCCAAGGGCACGGGGGCGAGCGAGACGTCTTGGTACGGGCCGGTCCACAAAACGGACGGCGCCGCCCCGGTGGGCGAGGCGACGCCGCCGAGACTGAGGGCCAGCCAGAAAGCGAGGCGGTGCATGCGAGGACTCAAGGCAAAAGGGGTGGCCGAAGCCACCCCTGGTCGTGCAATGGCAGCGCTAGGAGTCTGCGCGGCAGAAACCCAGGCCGTCGCCGAGATCCCGGGGGCGACAGGCTAGGCGCTGGCGACGCCGCGTGGCGGGCTACGTCAGGAGCCGGCAACGACGCTTGTCGCCCCCAGGGCTCGGCCCGAAGGGTGGCCCCTGGATCCGGCGCATGCGGTGTCGCTCCTTCTTGTGGACACGAGTCCACGGCGGCGTCGCTCCGAGCCTGCGCCGGACCAGGGGCCACGCCGGCCTGGGCTTCTGCCGCGCAGACTCCTAGAAGCGATCAGAGCTTGGCGCGCAGCGTCAGGTAAGCCTGGCGGCCGTTGACGTAGAACGCGGTGGGCTGGTCGACGTTGTCGGCGTAGTACTTCAGGACCGGGCGGTTCAGGTTCAACAGGTCCAGCGACAGGCTCATGCTGTCGTTGATCTTGACGCCGAACGAGGCCGAGACCGTGCCCACCGCGGCTTGGTTCTGCGCCGAGGCGCGGTCCAGGCCGTTGAAGAAGGCCGAGCGGTAGGTGTAGGCCACGCGGGCGTTCAACCAGTCGTTCTCGAAGTAGGCCGCCACGTTGTACGTGTTCTTGCTGTTGCCCACCAGCTGCTTGCCGCCCTTTTCCTCGCCGTCGGCGTAGGTGTAGTTGGCCAGCGCGCCGAAGCCACCGCCGAAGTTTTGCTGGTAGCCCAGCTCGAAGCCCTGCACCTTGCCCTTGCTGTTGACCGGCGAGGAGATGTTGTAGGTGCGGAAGGCCTTTTGCTGCTCGTTGAAGTAGCTGGCCTGGCTGACGCCGTAGCTGACGTAGTTGTTCAGGTCGATGTGGAACAGGCCGAGCGAGACCAGCGAGCGCGGGGCGAAGTAGTACTCGAAGGCGGCGTCCAGGTTCGTGGCGCGGATCGGCTTCAGGTTGGGGTTGCCGCCGTTGCCGGTCAGGTTGGTGTCGTCCAGGCTGACCGCACCGCCCAGGGCGCTGTAGTCGGGGCGGGCCAGGGTCTTGGTGATGGCGAAGCGGCCGATCACGTCCTTGGCCAGGTCCACCTTCAGGTTCACGCTGGGCAGCACGTCCTTGTGGGTGTTCTCCACGTTCTTGCGGTAGAACGATCCGAAGGCCGAGGTGGTGATGGCACCGGGCACGGCGCAGGGCGCCAGCGGGGCGCACACCGAGCCGGCGATGGCGACGTTGGTCAGCACGTTGACCTTGGTCTCCACCAGGCGCAGGCCGGCGTTGCCGCTCCAGCCGCTGCCGGTCAGGTTGGCCATGGCGTAGGCGGCCGTGGTCTTCTCGTCCATCTCGAACTCGCCCGGGAAGTACTGGCGCTGCAGCGGGTCGCGGTTCGAGAACTTGTCGCCCCAGGCCTTCAAGACGGCCGGGTCGATCTGCCAGGGGTTCTTGATGAAGTTGCCGCCCAGGCCACCGCCGAAGTCGCTCGGGTAGGTCTGACCGTTCCAGGCCGGCAGGTTGGCGGCGTTGAAGGGGTCGGCCGACCACTTCGGGCCTTGGGCCACGAAGCGGCTGTCGCGGCTGTGCTTGGCGCTGCGGGCGCCGAACTTGATGGAGCTGACCACGCCGCCGTCGAGCTGGTACTCGCCGTCGAGCTGGGCCCAGTCTTCCTTGTCCTTGGTGCTGGCGGGGCTGGCGCCGAAGATCCAGTCCAGCGTGGTGCCGGTGAACACCGCGGCGTTGCCGGCGCGCAGGGCCGAGTCGGGCGCGTTGCCGATGCCGTTCAGGCGGTAGCTGGCGCCGGTGTTGAGCACGTCGCCTTCGAACACGGCTTGCGTGGGCGTGTCGCCCTTGCCGGTGCTGGAGCCGGCCTTGCCGCTGATCGTCAGGTCGCCGCTCTTCCACTCGCCTTGCAGGTTCAGGAAGCCGGTTTCCGAACGGGCGTCAGGACGCAGGATCTGGTCCACGATGACGTACTGGCGGCCGGCCACGGGCGTGAAGCTGGCCTGCACCAGGGTGCCGTTGCGCACCACGTAGCCGGCGTCGGGGGCCTGGCCGGCGCCACCGTTCAGGATGCGGCTGGTCCACACCAGGTAGTTGCGGTTGTAGTTGCTGGCTTCCATCTCCGACTTGAAGCCGGTCAGGTCGAAGCTCAGCTCGTGGGTGGGCTTGAACTGGACGGTGATCAGGCCGCCGGTGCGCTTGCGCTCTTGCTCGAACAGGGCCGAGCCGATGGCGTTGGGGTAGGCCACGCCCGACAGGTCGGGGTTGCTCAGGGCGATGGCGCTGCCCGGGGCGATCTTGCTGTAGCCCAGGGTTTCGATGCCGTCGCGGCGCAGGTGGCGCTCTTGCGAGAAGAACTGCGCCATCACGCCGAAGGTCTTGCTGGCGTCGCGCCAATTCACCAGGGCGCTCAGCTGCGGGTCGGTCTTCTTCGGCAGGTCGGAATACACGGCGCCCAGCGAGGCCTCCAGCGTCAGGGCCTTGGTGAACTCCAGCGGCTTGCGGGTGATGATGTCCACGGTGCCGGCCACGCCGCCTTCGACCAAGTCGGCCTGCGAGCTCTTGCGCACCACGACCTTGCTGACCAGTTCAGAAGGCAGCAAGGAGTAGCTGACCGAGCGGCCCACGGTGCCGACCTGGTTCAGCACGAACCAGTCGCCGCTGCCGATCATGTGGCCGTTGATCATGGTCTGCGTCAGGCTGGGGTTGGTGCCCCGCAGGCTCACGCGGTCGTTCTCGTCAAAGCCGCCTTCGCCGGCGCCGGCCGAGCTGATGGTGACGCCGGGCACGCGCTGCAGGCTGTCGGCCACGTTCTTGTCGGGCATCTTGCCGATGTCTTCGGCCGTGATCACTTCCACCAGGGCGTCGCTGCGCTTCTTCTGGTTGATCGACTGTTCGAGCGAGGCGCGGATGCCGGTGACGACGACCGTCTCCAGCTTTTGGGCCTCGGCCGGCCGGGCGGGTGCGGTTTGGGCGTGAGCGCTCAGGGCCATGCCGAACAGCAGGGCGCCAACGGCACTGGATACGGGGGTCAGGGTGGTTTTCATCAGGGCGTCCTCGGTGGGCAAGGAAGGGGGGGGCGGCGACGAGCCGGTGGCAGGGGCACGGCCCATGCACCGTCAGCAAGGCTGGGTCGATGGCGCTTCGGGCGGCCATCGCCCCAACCAATGAGAGGCCACTATAGACCCGCAACAACCCACTTGCATACCACTTGAAACACCGTGTTTACCCGGTGATCGGGGGGTTTCTCCTATGAAGACTGCGCAAAAGCCCAATGGGCCTGTGTACGACCTGCTACAGACCGTCCTCATTGGTATTTGATTGGTATCTCTTTTGGCGCTGTACCACGACCGGATCGAGCGGGCTCAGAGGGGTTCTGAAGGCTTCAGCGGGTAGAAGGGGCGGCGCAGCGCCGCCTGGAGGGAGCTGACAACAAAGTCTTGATCTTGCGGTCCATGTCTTGAACGACTTGTCAGATGGTCGCACTGGCACGATGTCAATGCCTTGAACAGCCAGCGCTCAGCTGACCCAGCCTGCACCCCTGTGGCAACCTAGCCCGTGGCTACGCAGCGGGAGCTGTCGGTCAACCCCGAGCAGTCTGACCGCCGTTTGGACGCGGAGTCGGATGCCGGTGAGCGGTCATTCGTGTGGGCCGGCAATCAACCCGAAGCCACCGATCACGTCCTCACGCAGGCTAACGTTGAGGCCTACGTGCCTGACGGCTCCATCGAGCATCATGAGCGCTGAGATGCCCGCCGAAGCAGTATTGCGCGACATCACAGTCGCCAAGCCCAAACACCTCGGGCAGCCGCACGATCGTCACAGGTCGACAGCGCTTGCCTTTGAACCTAATATCCCCGGCCATGAAAATCGCTTACCTAGTCGGACTTGCAAAATCCATTTCCACCCGAACAGGCGGTGTTGAAGTGGCGGGGGATTGGGCGGTGATCAAGTTGCCGAGCCCTGAGGCGATCCGAGCGTCGGCCGAGTCAGGGCGGCGGCATACACGGCCAGGCCAG
>NZ_JAPZSY010000132.1 GCF_027532025.1 Inhella sp.
CCCAAGGCGATTTGATGATGGTGGGTGGCTTTGCGGCGCTCATGCTGCTGAACGTGTGGGGCCTGCCGCTCGCCGTGGCCTTGCCGCTGGCCATCGCTGGCATGGGCCTGCTGGGCTGGGCCCTGGAGCGCGCCGTCATCCAGCCGGTGTTGGGGCAACCGGCATTCGCCATCGTCATGCTCACCTTGGGCCTGGGTTACATCGCGCGGGGGGCCATCACCATGCTGCCCAACGTGGGCACCGACACGCACGCCCTGAACCTGCCCTACACCGGTCCGGTTGCGCTCGGGGGGGGCGTCGTGGTGGGTGTGGAGCAACTGGTTGTGATCGGGGCCACGTTGCTGCTGTGCGTCGGCCTGTATGCCTTGTTTCGTTACACGCGGGTGGGCGTGGCCATGCAGGCCGTCTCGCAAAACCAATTGGCGGCTTACTACATGGGCATCCCGGTGCGTCGCCTGAATGGTTACGTGTGGGCCTTGGCCGCGGGGGTCGCAGCGGTGGCCGCGGTGCTGCTGGCGCCCATCACCTTCGTGCACGCCAACATGGGTCTCATCGGGCTCAAGGCCTTTCCGGCAGCCGTCATCGGCGGCTTCGGTAGTCTTCCGGGCGCCCTGGTGGGCGGGGTCATCATCGGCGTGGTCGAGGCCTTGGCGGGCTTCTACCTGCCCGATGGCGTGAAGGATGTCAGCGCTTACGTGCTGGTGCTGGTCATGCTGATGGTGCGACCCCATGGCCTGTTCGGCGAGCGGCTGAGCAAGAAAGTCTGAGGGCGCGGCCGCCATGCGTTTCTTGTTCAAGACGTCGTACGACCAGGACATCAACCTGATCGAGCACAGCGGCCAAGCCTTTTGGTATGGCCTGCTGATGGTCGTCCTCGTCAGCGCGCCCTGGTGGCTGGACACCTACCCCCTGGACCAGCTCAGCTTCGTGCTCATTTACGGCATCGTTGGCCTGGGCTTGATGGTGTTGGCGGGCTACACCGGCTTGTTTTCCATGGGACACGCAGCCTTCCTGGGCGTGGGCGCTTACGCCCAGGCCTTGTTGACGGCGGCCGGCTGGCCCTTCTTTCTCAGCATTCCAGCCTCGGGTGCCCTGGCGGCGGCGGTGGGTGTGGTGGTGGGCCTGCCAGCGCTGCGGGTCAAGGGCATCTACCTGGCCATCGCCACCTTGGCCTTTGGCTTCATCGTCGAAGAAGTCATCGCGCGCTGGGAGCCGCTCACCGGCGGCAACACCGGGCTGATGGTCAAAAAGGCGCAGGCCTGGGGCTGGACGATCGAGAGCGACCGAGACTTCTACTTCCTCTGCCTGACGGTGGCTGTGTTGAGCACGCTGATCGTGCTCAACCTGCTGCGCTCGCCCACCGGCCGCTCCTTCGTGGCCGTGCGCGACTCCGAGGTGTCGGCGCAGTGCATGGGCATCCACCTGGCCCGCACCAAAACCATGGCCTTCGCCATCAGCGCCTTTTTCACGGGCGTGGGCGGCGCCCTGTATGCCCACAAGGTCACTTACCTGACGCCCGAGCAATTCGGCATCTTGCAAAGCATCGATTTGTTGCTGCTGGTCACCATCGGCGGCTTGGGCTCGGTCCATGGCGCCTTCCTGGGCGCTTTGTTCCTGGTGACCGCCCCGCAGGGCATCGCCCTGGTGAAAGACCATCTGCCCCCCGCCATCGGACAAGCCCCGGGGCTGCAGCCCTTTGTGTACGGGTTGGTGCTCGTGGCCATCGTGCTGTTCGAGCCCCGCGGGCTCTATGGCCGATGGCTGAAGGTGCGCACGTGGCTGCAACTGTTCCCCTTCTACCGACGTGGCCTGTTCAAGCGGCAAAAGAGTTACCAAAAGTCGGAGCGCCTGCGATGAGCGACGTGCTGCTGTCCGTCCGCGACCTCAGCCGCCATTTCGGTGGGGTCAAGGCCGTGAACCGGGTGTCGTTCGACGTGCGCCGTGGCGAGGTCTTCACCCTGATCGGCCCCAATGGCGCGGGCAAAACCACCGTCTTCAACCTCATCAGCCGCCTGTACGACCCCAGCAGCGGCGACATCCGGTTTGAAGACCAAGTGCTCTCGGCCCAACCGGCCCACGCCATCGCCCGCCTGGGCATCGCTCGCACCTTCCAGAACATCGAGTTGTTCGAGTACGCCAGCGTGCTGCAGAACCTGCTCATCGGTCGCCATGTGCACCTGCCCCGCTCGCTCTGGCGCGAGGCCCTGTTCCTGCCCAGCGTGCGCGAGCAAGAGCGCCAGGCGCGCCGGGAGGTGGAGGAGGTGATCGACTTCCTTCGCCTTCAGCACTACCGCGACAGCCTGGTGGCCGGGTTGCCCTATGGCGTGCGCAAGATCGTCGAGTTGGCCCGTGCGCTGTGCATCGGGCCCAAGCTGCTGTTGCTGGACGAGCCCAGCAGCGGGCTGAACGTCGATGAAACCCGCGATCTGGCCTTTTGGATCGACGACATCAAGAACCTGCTTGGCGTCACCGTGCTGATGGTCGAGCACGACATGAGCCTGGTGACACGGGTCAGCGACCGGGTGCTGGCCATGAACCAAGGCGAGGTGCTCGCCCTGGGCACAGCCGCTGAAGTGCAGCAAGACCCGCGTGTCATCGAAGCCTACCTGGGCGCCGGAGCCACCGCATGAGCGTCCTCGAGGTGGCCAACCTGGAGAGCGCCTACGGCCCCGTCAAGGCGGTTCGTGGCGTCAGCCTGGCCGTGCCCGAGGGGCGCATCGCCACCGTGCTCGGGCCCAACGGTGCGGGCAAGACCACCCTGCTCAAGACGCTCAGTGGCATCGTCGACCCCAAGCGCGGCAGCGTTCGTTTCGCGGGTCAGGACATCACCGGCGGCGACCCCGCCGACATCGTTCGTCAGGGCTTGGTCCAGGTGCCCGAGGGGCGGGAGGTCTTCCCCCTGCTCAGCGTTCGCGACAACCTGCTGATGGGCGCCTACACCCGACGCGACCGAGACGGCGTGGCCCACGACCTCGAGCAAGTGCAGACCTACTTCCCCATCCTGCGCGAGCGTGCGCAGCAAGACGCCGGTTTGCTCAGCGGCGGCCAACAGCAGATGCTGGCCATCGCCCGTGCCCTGATGGCTGCGCCGCGCATGATCCTGCTCGATGAACCCAGCCTGGGCCTGAGCCCCAAGCTCACGCACGAAATTTTTGACATCGTCGTGCGAATCAATCGCGAGCGGGGCACGACGCTGCTGATCGTCGAGCAAAACGCCCACCTTGCCCTGGGAGTGGCCGACATCGGCTTCATCCTCGAAAACGGCCGCATCGTGGTCGAAGGGAGTTGCCAAGCCTTGCGCGAACGCGCAGACATCCAAGAGTTCTACCTCGGCCTGCAACAGGACGCCGGCGCCCGCGGTGAGCGGCGTTGGAAACGCAAGAAGAGTTGGCAATGAGCCGAAGCGTTCTCTGGGCCCCGTTCGTGCCGGGCGCCACCCAACACGATTTGCCAGGCGACACCATCCCGGCCTTGTTTTGGCAAGGCATGGGCCAACGCGGCGACCGTGTCTTCTTGCGCGAGAAGCAACTGGGTATTTGGCAATCGTGGACCTGGGCCCAAGTGGGCGCCGCGGTGCAAGACATCGGTGGCGGGCTCGTGGCGCTTGGCATGCAGCCTCACGATGTGGTGGGCATCCTGGCCAACACACGGCTCGAATGGCTGTTGGCGGACCTCGCCATCCAGAGCGCCGGCGGCACCGCCAATGGCATCTATCCCACCGACTCGCCGTCCCAGGTGCACTACTTGTGCGAAGACTCGCGCACCTCCATCCTCTTTGTCGAGGACGACGAGCAACTGGACAAAGTCCTCGACGTTCGCGATCGCTTGCCTGCATTGCGCTGGATCGTGGTCTTCGACGACCGGGGGCTGGAGCGCTTTGACGACCCCCAGGTCATCACGCTCAAGGCCTTGCGCGAGCGCGGCCAATCCCACGGCGCCACGCTGCAAGCGCGCGCCCGGGCCGTGCAACCCGAGGACCTGGCCATCCTGGTGTACACCTCGGGCACCACCGGCAAGCCCAAGGGCGCGATGCACACCCAAGCCGGCTTGGTCTATGGCGTCCGTGCGGCCGCCACCAACCTGCCCCAGAGCGACTCCGACGAGCGCATCTGCTTTCTGCCCCTGTGCCACATCGCCGAACGCATGATTGGCGCTTACTCCGCGGTCCTCACCGGCGCGACGCTGAACTTCGTCGAAAGCCCCGAAACCTTCGCCGAGAACGTGCGCGAAGTGGCGCCGCACATCTTGTTTGCCGTGCCACGGGTTTGGGAAAAGTTCTACAGCGGCATCCGCATCGCCGTGGCCGAAGCCACGCCCCTTCAGCAACTGGCCTATTCCTGGGCGGTTGGCGTCGGCATGCGGGTCGCGAAGTGCGTGCTGGCAGGCCAGGCCGTGCCAGCGCTGCTCAAGCTCCAGTTTTATGCGGCCGATGCGCTGGTACTGGGCAACATCAAGCGCATGCTGGGCATCCACCGCGCGCGGGCCGTGCTCAGCGGAGCCGCCCCCATTTCGCCCGACCTCATCCAGTGGTACCTCGCCCTGGGGGTGCCCATGCTGGAGGGCTGGGGCATGACGGAAACCGGGGCCTACGGCACGCTCACGCAGCCCAACGCCATGCTGCCCGGCAGCATCGGTTCGGCGGCCTACGGCGTGGAGATGCGCATCGACCCTCAAACGGGTGAGATCCTCACGCGCGGGCCGCATCTGTTCAGGGGCTACTTGAACCTGCCGGAGAAGACGGCCGAAGTCATCGATGCCGAGGGCTGGTTCCACACCGGCGACGTGGGCACGGTGGACGAGCGAGGGCGGTATCGCATCACCGATCGCATGAAAGACATCATCATCACCGCCGGGGGCAAGAACATCACGCCCAGCGAAATCGAGAACCAACTCAAGTTCTCGCCCTACATCACCGACGCCGTCGTTGTCGGAGACCGTCGCCCCTACTTGACCGCGCTGGTCATGATCGACCAAGAAAACTGCGAGCGCTATGCGCAAGAGAACGACATCCCCTTCTCGAGCTTCGCCAGCCTGGCACGCGCTCCGCAGATTCACGCCCTCATCCAGCAAGACTTCGAGCGCGTGAACCGTGAGTTCGCTCGCGTGGAGCAAGTGAAGCAGTTCCGCATCCTGGACACCCAACTCACCGCCGAGGACGAGGAACTGACGCCCACCATGAAACTCAAGCGCCACTTCGTGCAGCAAAAGTACGCCGATTTGATCGAGTCCATGTACCGCGCTCCCTGAGCGCGTCACCATCCCCAGGAGACCTCATGAAGCACCTTGTCATTCCAACCATCCTGGCGTTCAGCGCCGGCTTCGCCACGGCCCAAACCCAGGGCGTCAGCAAGAACGAAATCGTCATTGGCTCCATCCAGGACTTGTCAGGGCCGCTGGCCGGCTATGGCAAGCAAGCGCGCAACGGCATGCAGTTGCGAGTCAGTGAACTCAACGAGCAAGGCGGCGTCCACGGTCGCCGCGTGACCCTCAAGGTTGAAGACTCGGGCTACGACCCCCGCAAAGCCGTGCTGGCGGCCCAAAAGCTCGTCAACCAAGACAAGATCTTCCTGATGGCCGGGCACGTCGGCACCGCCCACAACATGGCGGCCATGCCCATCCAGTTCGAACGCAACGTCATCAACTTCATGCCGCTGACGGCTGCGCGCGAGATGTACGAGCCCTTCCACCGGCTCAAGTACTCCTTTGCGGTGCCCTACTACGAGCAAGTGCGCGTCATGCTGCCTCGCCTGGCCAAAGAAAAGAAGAGCCAAAAGATCTGCGTCCACTACCAAGACGACGACTTTGGTCAAGAGATCGTCAAAGGCGCAGAGGCTGCCACCCAAGCCATGGGCGTCTCGATCGCCGAAAGGACCAGCTTCAAGCGCGGTGCGACGGAGTTCTCGTCGCAAGTGGCCAAACTCAAAGCCGCTGGATGCGACATGGTCGTGATGGGCACCCTGATCCGCGAAACCATCGGCACCATCGGTGAAAGCCGCAAGACAGGATTCAATCCCACCTTCCTTGGTACCAGCGGCGCCTACACCGACCTCATCCATCGATTGGGCGGGCGTGCCATGGATGGCTTCTATGCCGCCATGACCGTTCAGCACCCCTACTTGGACGAGGCCAGTCAACCCATTCGCTTCTGGGCCAACAAGTACAAGACCCAATTCAACGAAGACCCCACCGTGTTCTCGGCATACGGCTACATCATCATGGACGCGTTCATTCGAGCCGCTGACAAAGCCGGCCCGAACTTGACCA
>NZ_JAPZSY010000125.1 GCF_027532025.1 Inhella sp.
GGTCGGCGTCCGAAAACTCGATGCCCAAGGGCTCGATGAACAGCCGCTTGGGGCCTGCTTCAACCGCGCCCGCGTGCCAAGCCGCGATGCCGCAGCCCTGGGCGATTCGAACCACCTCGTCGGCCTGCTCGGGCGGCACGAACAAGGCAAAGCCGGCGCCCATGTTCAGCGTGGAGTAGGCCTCGCGGTCGTCCTGGTGGCATTGCTGTTGGATGAACCGGAGCACCGGCGGCACTGGCGGCACGGTGCGAATGCGGTAGCTCAGTTCGCCCGGGTGGCGCAGCAGCTTGCGCCAGCCATGCCCGGTGATGTTGGCGCTGTAGTGCACCGTGATGCCCGCTTGGGCCAAGGCCTCAGTGACCGGGCTGTAGAGCGCCGTGGGCGCCAGCAGCGCGTCGCCGTAGCTGAGACCGGGCGCGATCTCCGTCAGGTAACCCTGAGGCAGGCGCTCGGCCAACTTACGGGCCAGGCTCAGCCCGTTGGCGTGGATGCCGCTCGAGGCCAGCAGCACGATGGCGTCACCGGCGGCCAGTTGATCGCCCACGCTCAAGCGGCTCTTGGGGTTGACGATGCCGGTGCACGAGGCGGCCAAGTCGATGCGACCGCCCTCGACGATGCCCGCCAGCGCGGGCGTTTCGCCACCGCCCCAGGCCACTTGGCACACGTCGCAAGCAGCCTTCCAGCCCTTGACCAGCTCTTGGGCGCGCGCGCCGTCTTCGAACCATGACGACCCCCCCGCGGCCCAGTAAGCCTGCACCACCAGCGGCGTGGCGCCGACGGTGATCAGGTCGTTCACCGCCATGGCGATGGTGTCTTGGGCGATGCCAGCGTAGTAGCTCTTGCCGGTCAGTTGGGCCATCTCATCGGCCACCAAGGTCTTGGTGCCCAGGCACTCCACGATGCTGGCCAGGTAAAAAGGCCCAACGTCGACGACGTAAGCCGATTCGCCGCGCGAAGCCTTCACTTCGGCAAAGCCGTGTTGCGCGATGTTCAGGGCGGTGGCGGCGGCGGCGCGCTGGGCGCTGACCTTGAGCGGGTCGATCAGGTCGTAGTTGACGCCGGCTTGGTCGTAGGTGAGGGGGGTCGAAGCACTCATGGTCGCGATTGTCTCAGGCCCGTGCTTCTCAACCCCATCTCGTCGGCCAAGTGCTGTGCGGGGTAGACCTCTCGCAGCGCCAAGCGGATGGCCTCCAGGTGGACCGACACCGCGCGCGTTCGCGCCTCGTCGTAGCCATAGGCCGAGGCCAGCGAGTCCAGGTTGCCAGCGAACACCACGCCGACCCACTCGCCAGCCGCGTTCAGGATGGGCGAGCCCGAATTGCCGCCGACGATGTCGGGCGTGCTGATGAAGTTCAGCGGGGTTCGAGCGTCCAAGCGATGCCGTGCCGCTGCCAGCCGCGGGGCCAGGTCGAACGGCGGTTGGTGGTGAAACCCATCGGCCCGGGCCCAAAGGCCACCCAAGGTGCTGAACCAGGGCTGCCGCAGGCCTCCCAGCGTTTGCTCGGACACCCTGCCGAATGACAGGCGCAGGGTGCCGGTGGCGTCTGGGGGCGCGCCCCGGCCCAGCGACTGCCAGCGAGCCTGGGCCAAGGCCTTGGCTTGGGCCAATCGAGGCAGGCGCACGTCCGATTCCCACGCCTGACGCAAGCGGTGCAGTTCAGGGTGCAGCGCCAAGGCCAGTCGCAGCAGGCGGTCGGGATGTTGGGCCAAGGCGTCGTCGTCCAGCTTCAGCAGCAAGCGCCGGTGGCTGGCCATCGTCAGCGCAGTGCCCGACAGCCAATGACGCGCCGCTGTGCCCGGGTCGGGCTGGTCGGCCATCGCGATGCGCACCGCAGGGTGCTCGGCGCCCAAGCGCGCCTGCATCCAGCCGATGTGATCGGCCAAGCGCCATTCCTCAAGGGCCAGGGCGGTGGGGGGCTCGGCGCTCAAACGGTCAGTTTCGGCTTCCTCGTCTGGCTCGTGGAAGTCATCCAGGCGCTCGTCCACCGGCCGTTGCCGCTCGGTGCGCAAGGCCAGGGTGCGCTGCACGCGGTCCAGCACGCTGCCCTCTGGCGGCAGGAGCGCAGAGAGCCAGGGCGCCAGTCGCGCGGCGGCGGCCTCGGTCTCGGCCATGGCTTGCCAGGGGGGCTGGGTGGCGGCCGTGCGGCGGATGGTGGCCTCTTCGTCGCGCAAACGCTGCGTGAGTGAGGGGGTACCCAGGGCCGCCAACTCGCCGCGGGCCAGCTTCAGCGTGTTCTCCAGGTTGAGCACCATGTCCATGGTTTGGCGCTGGGCGTCGGGGTGGGTCTGGGCATAAGCCCGTAGCGCCTCGAGCTCTCGGGCCGCGCGGTCGATCCGCAGCGGCATGTGGTGGTCTCGCTCGGCTTCCAGTTGGCTGATGGACTTTTGCCGCTCGGTCACGTAAGGGTGTCCGACCACCAGCACGGCGTCGCCCCGCTGCAAGGGGCGCTGAGCGGGGCGCAGCCAGTGGGCAGGCCGGTGGGCTTGCCCTGAGGCCTCGTGAACGCGCAGGAGCGCGAAGTCGAAGGCGAATCGGGGGTAGGCGAAGTTGTCGTCGTCGCCCCCGAAGTTGGCCGACTGCGCCTCCGGCGCCATCACCAAGCGCACGTCGGTCCAACTGCGGTGGCGGTAGCGATGGTGCACCGCGCCCCCATACAACGGCACCAGCTCGCACACCTCTTGGCGCGGGCAGTCCGGGCCCGTGAGACGGGCCATGGCCGCTTTGCGCCCTGCCGCGTCGTCGGGGATCTGGTCGCTGACATCGTCGATGCCTTGCAGCACTTTGACCACGAGACCCGGGCAGCGCAGCGCGTCCGAGGGCTTGGTGGCCACGAAGCCCGTGGTCTGCAAAGGGCGTTGGGGGGTGGACAGTTGGTCCAGGCATTCGCTGATCACGTGGTGGTTCGTCAGCACCAATCCATGGGGCGACACGAAGGCGCCAGAGCCTCCGCCCACGTTGACCGCCACGGCCCTCAGGCGAGCCAGGTCGGGTTTCAGGCCATGGGCCTCCAGGGCGGCCTCGGGCAACAAATTCAAGGGCCACATGCCCTCGGCCGCGCCGGTGGGCAGCGAGACGAGGGCCGTGGCTGTGGCCAAGGTGAGGGCATTCAGGCAACGCATGGCAATTCGCGGTCCGGTCACAGGCGGCCAGGATAGCGAGGGCAAAATGCCCACCGATGAGCGCCCAAGTCCTCGCCCGCCGCTACCGGCCCCGCCGTTTTGACGAATTGGTCGGCCAGGACCACGTGGTTCAGGCCCTGGGCAACGCCCTCAGAACCGGTCGCTTGCACCACGCCTACCTGTTCACCGGTACGCGCGGTGTGGGCAAGACCACCATTTCGCGCATCCTGGCCAAGAGCCTGAACTGCATGGGCGCTGATGGGCAAGGCGGCGTGACCGACCAGCCCTGTGGCGTGTGCCCAGCCTGCCGGGACATCGATGCCGGCCGCTTCGTGGACTACATCGAACTCGACGCCGCCAGCAACCGCGGCGTGGACGAGATCTCGCAGTTGCTGGACCAAGCCGTTTACAAGCCTGTCGTCGGTCGCACCAAGGTCTACATGATCGACGAGGTGCACATGATCAGCACCCACGCCTTCAATGCCATGTTGAAGACGCTGGAAGAGCCGCCCGATTACCTCAAATTCGTGCTGGCCACCACCGACCCGCAGAAGGTGCCGGTGACGGTGCTCAGTCGCTGCCTGCAGTTCAACCTGCGGCCTCTGCCGCCCGCGCTGGTGCAGCAGCACCTGGGGGCGGTGCTCGCTGCGGAACAGATCGAGGCCGAGGCGGGCGCGTTGCGCCTGCTGTCGCGCGCGGCCCGCGGCTCGATGCGCGATGCACTGTCGCTCACCGATCAGGCCATTGCCTTTGGTGCCGGTCGCCTGCTGGAGGGCGAAGTCGTGCGCATGCTCGGCTCCACGCCGCGCGCCCATGTGCTGGCCATGCTGGATGCCTTGCAGGCCGCCAATGGCTCCGCGCTCGTCGCGCAGGTGCAAGCCTTGCAGGCCGAAGGCCACAGCGCGCAGGGCGCGGTGGACGAGCTCGCGCGTTGGTTGCAACTCATCGCCTTGGCCCAGGCCGCGCCTGAGGCTTTGGATCCCACTGACCCCGACACCGCCGACGCCCAGCAGCGCGCCGCCCCATGGCCGGCCGACGAACTGCAACTGGCCTACAGCCTGTGCCTGCGCGGCCGCTCTGAATTGCCCTTGGCCCCGGACGAATTCGCGGGGCTGACGATGCTGCTGCTTCGGTTGCTGGCGTTCCGGCCTGCGGCGGAAGGCGCGCCCCAGCCGCGACCGCCCTCGCCCCCGCCGGCGGCGCCCCTGCGCGCCTCGCCGGCGGCAGCACGGGCCCATGTCCCAGTGCCCAGCTCGGCCCGTCAAGAGGGGCAGGCCGCGCGCGAGATCCCGCCGGTGGCGCCGGTTTCGCCCGTTCGGCCCGTGCAGCCCTTGGGCCCGGTCACGCCACCGCGCCCGCAACCCTTGCCGGCGCCAGCCCCAAGGCCGACACCGCCCACGACCCAGGCTGCGCCCATGACCGCGGCCGATGACACTCCGCCTTGGGTGGATTTGCCGCCCGAGGAGCAGGACGCCGTGGCGCTGGCTTCGGAGCCTCCGGTCTTGGTGGTTGACGCGCCTGGGCCGACAGAGCCTGCCATCACCGACCCCTCGCCGCCCGCCGTGCTGTCCGCCACGGTGTCCTTGGAGCCCACGCCCGCTGGTGAGGCGTGGGCCGACCTGCTTCCGGCCCTGGGGGCGACCGCGCTGGCGCGCACGCTGGCGCTGCAATCGCAGTGCCTTCACCTGGACACCGAGGGCGACGCCTGGGTGGTCGTGCTCCGCGTGGCCAGCGATGCCCTGCGCACCGGGCCCGCCCCGGCCAAGTTGGAGGCGCTGCTGGCCCAGCACGCCGGGCGGCCGGTGCGCCTGAGCGTGGAGGCGGGTGCGGTCACCGACAGCCCAGCCCTGCGCGACGCTGCGGCAGCCGTCGCCCGCCAGCAAGCGGCGGAAGCCGCCCTGGAACAATCGCCCGAGGTGGCGGCACTGCGCCGTCATTTCGACACCACGCGCATCGCGCCCGGCAGCATCCAGCCGGTTTGAAGGAAGCTCCTCCCATGATGAAAAACCAACTCGCCGGGCTCATGAAGCAAGCCCAGGCCATGCAAGACAACCTCAAGAAGGCCCAGGAAGAACTGGCTCACGTCGAGGTGGAAGGCCAAAGCGGCGCCGGTCTGGTGAAGGTGGTGATGACCTGCAAGCACGACGTGCGCCGCGTCACCATCGATCCGAGCCTGCTCGCCGATGACAAGGACATGCTGGAAGACCTGGTCGCCGCGGCCATGAACGACGCCGTGCGTCGCGCGGCCGAGGCGAGCGAGGCCAAGATGAGCAAGCTCACCGCCGGCCTGCCGCTCCCCCCCGGCATGAAGTTCCCCTTCTGAGTCGCTATTGACCGGCTGCGCGTCCCCAGCTTGACGCTGCGATGCTCGCCGTACCGGTGTACGGCTGCGCTTCTCGCGCCAACCTGGGGCCGCTCGCGGCGGTCACTGGACGACTCAGACTGAGTGTTTTTCATGGCCGCTTTGGACCAACTGATTGACGCACTGCGCCGGCTGCCCGGGGTGGGGCCCAAGAGCGCGCAGCGCATGGCTTACCACCTGCTGTTGAACGACCGCAGCGGCGCGCAGGCGCTGGCGGCCACGCTGTCGCAGGCGCTGTCTCGGGTGCAAACCTGCGCGCGCTGCCATGGGTTTTCGGAAGACCCGGTGTGCGGCGTGTGCAGCGACACGCGGCGCGACCCAGGCTTGCTGGCCGTGGTCGAAAGTCCGGCTGACCAGGCCGTGATTGAGCGCAGCGGTTCGTACAAGGGCTACTACTTCGTGCTGGGCGGCCGCGTCAGCCCCATCGAAGGGCGGGGCCCGCGCGACATCGGCGCCGAAGCGCTCTTGCACCGGGCCACGGACGGGCAGGTGCGCGAGGTCATCCTGGCCACCAGCTTCACCGCCGAGGGCGAGGCCACGGCCTACCTGCTGGGCGAGGCGCTGAAGGCGCAGGGCCTGTCGGTCACGCGCCTGGCGCGTGGCGTGCCGGTGGGCAGCGAGTTGGAGTTCGTCGACCTGGGCACCCTGGCCCACGCCTTCGCCGACCGGCGATGAGCACGCTTCGCTTGCGCGCCCTGAATCCAGGGGTGCCCAGCGAGATCGAGCGCGTGGCGCTGGGCATGCAGGCGACCTTGATCGAGGTCGAGGGCGAATCCATCGGCCGCGCCCTTCACAGCCTGGACTGGCTTCGGCAGCGGGTGCAATGGCACCTGGACCACGCCTGCGCCGCCGTGTGGCTCGCCGTGGTCGACGACGAGGTGCTGGGCCACAGCCTGGTGCGCGCGGAGCCAGCGAGTCCGGAGGAACCCTTGGACGAGGGCCTCTGGGGCTTGATCACGACCAGCTACGTCTGGTCGGCGTTCCGTCGGCGGGGCATCGCCCGGCAGCTGCTGCTGCACGACGAGGCCTGGATGCGGGACCAGGGCCTGAGCCATGCGCGCACCTGGACCGGGGCGAACAACGGCCCGCTCATCGCGCTGTACGAGCGCGCGGGCTACGCCATCGCCCAGCGGGCGGCGCACACCGGATCGGGCCGTCCCATGGTGTGCCTGGCGCGGGACCTGCGTCTGGCGTGATGCAATCGCAGGCCCAACCCTGGGCCCAAAGGAAGCCTGCATGACCACGATTGCCAATGTTTGCTTGATCGCCGCCGCCTTGTTGCCCATCGTTTGCGCCGGCATCGCCAAGAAATCGGGCTTCGGCAAGCGCCGCCGCGACGGCGGCTACGACAACCACGATCCGCGCGGTTGGCTGGCCAAGCAGCAGGGCCTGCCGGCCCGGGCCAACGCGGCGCAGGCCAACGGGTTTGAGGCTTTGCCCCTGTTCATCGCGGGGGTGTTGGCGGCCCAGCAGCAGGGCGCGGCCCAAGGCACCGTGGACGCCCTGGCGCTGGCCTTCGTGGCCGCCCGCATCGTCTACATCGTCTGCTACCTGGCCGACCAGCAAAAGGCCCGAAGCCTCGTTTGGGTGTTGGGCCTGGGCCTGTCGATCGCGCTGTTCTTCGTCTGAGCGCCGTCGGGGCCTCGGGCTGACGGCGCCCGGGGCTCAGCCGCGCTTGACAGGCCGCGTTTTGGCCTTGACCACGTTGCGGGTGGCCGCCTTGGCGCCGCCCTTGTTCTTCTTCGATTGGGCGACGCGCGTGCTGCCGGCTTTCTTCGGCGGCAGTTGCACGGTCACGTTCGTGCCGACGGCGAACTTGGCCGAGACGCCCACGTCGTTCCACTGGGCCAGTTGTTTGGCGCTGACGCCGTAGCGCTTGGCCACGCTGGCCACCGTGTCGCCCTTGCGGGCCTTGTGGGTGATGGTGCGGCGTTGCACCTCGGCGGCCAGAGCCAGGGTGGCGGTGTCGGCCAAGTGCTCGCTCACGTCGTGGTCGCGCTTGGCGGTGCGCGACACCAGCAGCGTGGAGCCTGCCTTGACGAGCATGCGGGGTGGGATGCGGTTGATGTCGCGCAGTTCGGCCTCGTTCATGCCCACCTGCTTGGCGGCTTCAGCAGGTTTCATGGTCCGGGGCACCTGCCAAGCGGTCCAACTGGCCATGGGGCCTTGGTGCTCGGCCAATGCGGTCACAAAGCGGCTGGCGTTGTCGTAGGGCAGCAGAAGCGCCGGCGTGGCGGCAGCCAGGATCACGGGCTTGTTCATTTGCGGGTTGAACTGGCGAAAGCGATCGACGCTCAAGTCCGCCAGGCGGGCGGCCAGTTCCACGTCGATGTCGCGCTCGATCCGCACCGTCACGAAATAGGGGTGGTTGGCCAGCGGTGGCAGGCTCAGCCCCAACAACTCTGGGCGCAGCACGATGTTTTTGATCGCCTGCAGCTTGGGTACGTAGTCGGCCGTCTCGGTCGGCATCCGGAGGCTTTCGTAGTCCGTGGGCAAGCCCTTGGCCGCGTTGCGCTTGATGGCCCGGTCCACATTGCCCATGCCCCAGTTGTAGGCCGCCAGCGCGAGGTGCCAGTCGCCTTCGTAGCGGCGTCCCAGTTGCGCCAGGTAGTCCAGCGCGGCCCGCGTGCTGGCCAGCACGTCGCGCCGGTCGTCGCGGAACAGGTTTTGTTTGAGGTCGAAGTCGCGGCCGGTGGCGCTCATGAACTGCCACATGCCGCTGGCTTTCGCCCGGCTCATGGCTTCCGGGTTGAAGGCCGATTCGATGAAGGGCAGCAGGGCCAGCTCCATGGGGAGTTGGCGCTTTTGCACCTCTTCGACGATGTGGAACAGGTAGCGTCCACCGCGCTCGGTCATGCGCTCCACATAGTCCGGGCGCTTGGCGTAGTAGGCCTCCCACTTCTCCACGCGAGCGCCTTGCAAGTCGGGCAGCGTCAGCCCCATGCGCAGGCGCGCCCACAGGTCGCCCTGGGCTTCGGTGGCGCCCAGGTTCAAGGGCTGTTCCGGGTTGAGGTCGTCTTCCACGCGCTGCACCAGGGGCGGTTCGGCGGGCATTGGCAATGGGGCGAGTGCAGGGGGCGGCGCCTCGGCGCTGGTCGCTGGAGGCGGTGGCGTGAGCGGCACGGGGTCTGGAGCCCGGGGGGAGCGTGGGGTGTCTGCGACTTGGGTGGTGGCACAGCCCCCCAGGGCGAAGGTCAGGACGAGCAGGCTCAGGGGGTGCTTCATGGTCGGGGCTTTCATCAGCGGAAGTCGTCTTTCCAGGCGCGCAAGGCAGCGAACACCGCCACCGCGTCGGCGCTCGAGGCAGGGCTCGGCGCCCTGTGCCGAGCGGCTTGGATCACGCCAGGGTCATCCCAGCGCAGAAAGGGGTTGGTGGCCAGCTCCACAGCCAGCGCCGAGGGCAGGGTAGGGCAAGCCGAGGCGCGCAGGCGTTCGCACTCGGTCTGGCGGTCCATCAAAGCCGGATTGTCGGGCTCGACGTGCCGTGCAAAGCGCAGGTTGGCCAGGGTGTACTCGTGCGTGCAGCACACGCGGGTCGCTCCGGGCAGGTCGCGCAGGCGGGCCAGGCTGGCCTGCATCTGGGCCGGTGAGCCTTCGAACAGGCGTCCACACCCGGCGCTGAACAGGGTGTCGCCACAAAACAAGATGGGAACGCTGCCGTCGCTTGGCGCGGCCATCAGGTACGCGACGTGCCCCGCGGTGTGACCGGGCACGGACAGCACGTCCAGTTGCTGGCCGGCGACCTGCAGTCGATCGCCCTCGTCCACCTGCTCGGTCAAGCCTGCAATGGCTTCGTGGGCGGGGCCGATGACCCGCGCTTGGGGCCAAAGGGCCTTGAGGCGGGCAATGCCCCCCGTGTGATCCCCGTGGTGGTGCGTCACTAGAATCGCGCCCAGCGTGAGCCCACGGTCGTTCAGGGCCGTTTCCACTGGGTTTGCGTCGCCGGGGTCCACCACCAGGGCAGCGTCGCCGTCCTGACCGGAGTGCAACAACCAGATGTAGTTGTCCGCCAAGGCGGGCACCGGGTGCAGGATCAAGGCGGGTGCGGGCATGCAGCAGGGCATGGCGGAAGAAGCAGCAATTCTAGAGTTGGGCGCCTGGCTGGACAGCCCGGCCGGCCGCTACCTGTTGGCCTGGGAGCAAGCCCAACTGGATGCCGCCGTGGCCGATGTTTTCGGCTTCCACGCCCTGCAACTGGGCTGGGCGCCTCTGGCTGGCCTTCGAGCCAATCGCATGCCCCATCGCTGGATCGCGTGTCCCACCGAGGGGGCGGGCGTGCATTTGCGCTGCGATTTCGACGACTTGCCTTTCGAGTCCAACAGCCTGGACCTTATCGTGTTGCCGCACACGTTGGAGACGGCGCCCGACCCCCACCACCGGCTTCGCGAAGCGCACCGTGTGTTGCGTCCCGAGGGTCGGTTGATGGTGCTGGGCCTCAACCCCGCCAGCCTATGGGGATTGCGGCAGCGGGCTGGGGGGCGATTCTTGCCCCAGGCCGGTGAGTTCATCGGCTACCGACGTTTGCGCGATTGGTTGCAACTGCTGGGCCTGGAGCTGGCGGAAGCACGCTTCGGCTGCTGGCGGCCTCCGCTGCAGCGCGAAGCTTGGCTGGCGCGCTGGTCGGCCTTGGACCGCTGGGGCGCTACGTGGTGGCCGGTGTTTGGCGCCGTCTACTTCTTGCACACCATCAAGCGCGTGCACGGCATGCGCTTGGTGGGTCTGGCCAAGACGTCCGGCCAGCGGCGAACGGCGCCGGCCGTGGCCCTGCGGCGCTCGGCCCAAATTCCTCCCCCCGATCACCCATGACCGCGATCAAGAAGCCTGAAATCACCATTTACTCGGACGGCGCCTGCAAGGTCAACCCCGGCCCAGGCGGTTGGGGGGCATGGCTCATCGCCGGCGAGCACCAAAAGGAGCTGTTTGGCGGCCGCCGCAACACCACCAACAACCAGATGGAAATGACGGCCGTCATCGAAGCCCTCAGCAGCCTCAAGCGCAGCTGCCGCATCCAGCTCTACACGGACAGCGAGTACGTGCTCAAGGGCATGACCGAATGGATGCCCGGCTGGGTTCGCCGTGGCTGGCGCACCGCGGCCGGGCAGCCTGTCAAGAACGTCGAGTTGTGGCAGCGCCTGGCTGCCTTGTGCGCCTTGCACGAAATCAACTGGCACTGGGTCAAGGGCCATGCCGGCCACGAAGGCAACGAGAAGGCCGACCAGCTGGCCAACCGCGGTGTCGAGATGGCGCTGCAGCAGCGCGACTGATCGGGGCCGCTACAGTCCCGCCCAACCAAGAGGCCCAGCATGAGCATCAAGAGCGACAAGTGGATCCGCCGCATGGCGCAAGAGCACGGGATGATCGAGCCCTACGAGCCCGGCCAGGTGCGCGAGGTCGACGGTCGGCGCATCGTCAGCTACGGCACCAGCAGCTATGGCTACGACATCCGCTGCGCGCCCGAGTTCAAGGTGTTCACGAACGTGCACAGCACCGTCGTCGACCCGAAGAACTTCGACGAGAAGAGCTTCGTGAGCATCGACGCCGACGTCTGCATCATCCCGCCCAACAGCTTCGCCTTGGCCCGCACGGTCGAATACTTTCGCATCCCCCGCAATGTGCTGACCATCTGCCTGGGCAAGAGCACCTATGCGCGCTGCGGCATCATCGTCAACGTCACTCCGTTCGAGCCCGAGTGGGAGGGGCATGTGACGCTGGAGTTCAGCAACACCACGCCGCTGCCCGCCAAGATTTACGCGGGCGAAGGCTGCGCTCAGGTCTTGTTCTTCGAGAGCGACGAGGTGTGCGAGACCAGCTACCGCGACCGCAAGGGCAAGTACCAGGGTCAACGCGGCGTGACCTTGCCCAAGACCTGAGCGCCTGAGCCGGGCACGGAAACTGGGGCCGAAAGGCCCCTTTTTTTGGGCTCAAGTTCAGGGCCCCGAGCCGGCAGCATGGTGGCCATGATCGTGCCCCTCCCCACCGCTGCCCACGCCAACGACACCGCCGGTGCCGCTTGGTTTGACGACCGCTTGGACGGTCTGTTCGATGGTCTGACTGGCTTGGGGGGGCTGAGCACAGGCGCCCGCCTGGAGGACCTGCAGCGCTTCGCCCGCTTGATGCAGACCCAAGGGCAGGGCGTGGAGGCCACGCGCATGCTCTACGACATGGCCTACGCCCGCGCCGCCTTGGACGAGGCCTTGCTCACGCCGTGCGACCCACTGCGGCGCTTGGCGGATCGCCTGCACGCGCAGTACCAGCGCGCCGGGCAGTGGCTGGGCATGGGCGTCTGCTGAATTCCCGGCCGGCTTGCCCCTGGGCAGACCCGGAGTCGAGGCGGGAGCCTGGGTTTTCATAATGCGCTGCCTCGGCTCGCGCGGGCGCTTTCCAGCGTCCGTGCCCCTTCTGAACCGCCCATGTCAGCCCTCCCCGACGACGATCGCCTGGACCGCGCGCGCCTGGAGGCCGACCCCGTGGCTGACTTTGCTGTGGCGCGGTTGCTGGCGCCGTGTTGGTCGGTTCAAGGCCTGACCCTCACGCTCGACCAGGCGCTGTCGCCCCTGGAGGCCCGAGTGGCGCTCGTCAATGCCGCCCTGAGCTCTTGGCAAACCAACGCCGACATTGCCCGCTGGGTGCCCCCACCCGGCACGCCGGACGACGTCGCCGAGGTGCTGTCGGAGTACCTCATCCAAACCCAGACGCCGCCCTCTTGGGCCCGGCCCGATGCCGTGGCTCGCGCCGAGCACCTGTTCATGGAGGAGGGCGTGCTCTCGTGCCTGCTGCTGTTCTGCGCCAGCCTGCCCGAGTGCTACGTGGCGCCCGACCTCGCCGAGGTGCTGCACACCACGGGGCAGTTGGAGAGCCGCACCGAGCATCGCATCCGCGCCACGGCCGCGATGGTGTTCCCGGTCATGATGCGCGGGGGGCTCTTGGCGCCCAGCGGTGGTGGGCGGGCCCAGATTCTGAAGGTGCGCCTCATCCACGCCATGGTGCGGCACCTGATCCTGCGTGGCACCCCCATCGAGCGATTCCGCGAGGCGGCGCTGCCCGCATGGCAGCCCAGCGCAGCCGCGGCGGCGGCTGCGCCGTCGTTCGTCAGCAGCCTCTTGCAACGGGGGTGGCCGCAAGACGCTTTGGGCCTGCCCTGCAACCAAGAGGAGCTGGCCTACACGCTGTTGACCTTTGGCTACGTGATGCTGCGCGGCCTGCGCACCCTGGGCGTGCCCCACGCGCCCGACGACGAGCGCGCCCTGTTGCACACCTGGAACGTGATGGGCGCCCTCGTGGGCGTGCGGCCTGATTTGATGGCGCACACCATGGACGAGGCGGCAGCCCTTTTTCAGCGACTGCAAACGCGCAGCCGACGCCGTGCCCTGCCGCAGGACCCGAGGCCTGCGCTCGGTGCCGCCCTGATGGACAGCATGGCGCGCGTCATTCCCTGGGGCCTGGCCAAGCACTGGCCCGTCCTCATGACGCGCCAGCTTTGCGGCGCGAGCAATGCCTCAACCATCGGTCTCGGTCCGCAGCGCGCGGTGCCGTGGGCGTCGGCCTGGAGCTATCGGGTGTTGCGGGCCCTGACCGGGGGCATCGACGGCTGGGTCCGACGGGTTCTGCCGCGTTTTTCCCTGGCGCGCATGGTGGGTCGCTTGTTGGGCTACCACCTGATGAGTGGCTTCTTGATGGACCAGACCCGCCCACTGCGATTGCCGGAAGGGCTGCGCCAGCAGATGCAGCAAACGGTGGGTCATTGGGGGCAAGACCCAGCTGCACCGGGGTGGGTCAATCGCTTGGAGGACTGGTGGACCGGTCCGGGGGCCTGGCATGCGCCGCGTTCTTGAGCGTTGGCGTGCCGGGTTCTTGCTGCTGGTTCTGAGCCTGCTCTCCATGGGAGTTCAGGCGCTGTCGCCACTCGCGCTGAACGATGACGAGGGCGCGGTTCAGGTTTGGCCGGCGGTCACGGTGCTCATGGACCCGAGCCGATCGTGGAGTTTGGACGAGGCCCGGCAGCGGGTGGGCGAGTTCGCCGCGCCCACGACGGCCTTTGCCACGCTGGGGCAGCGGCGTGACGCCGTTTGGATGCGCGTGCCCGTGCAAGTGGCGTCCCAGTCGGATGGGCGCTGGGTGTTCGACGTCGATTACGCCGTGCTCAATCGCATCGACGTGTACCTGCTGTCGTCCCGCGGCGAGGTGTTGCGACACGTCCGGATGGGCAACACCGTGCTCGCGGCGGAGCGTCCCATGCCCAGCCGTTCGCATGCCGTGGAGCTCGATTTCCGCCCGGGCGAGGCGCATGAACTCTGGGTGCGTGTCGAGTCCCTGGGGGCGCTCATCGTGCCGATGACCCTCAACAAAGAGCCCGCCTTCCTGTCGCGGGCCTTGCGCGAACAGATGCTCCAGGGCTTGCTCCTGGGCGTGGGTGTTTGTTTGATCGCCTACAGCTTGGCTCAGTGGTTGACCCTGCGCGAAGCGTTGCTGCTCAAGTACGCCGTCCTCATCGGCGGTGGCGTGATGTTCTCGGTGGTGCAGTTCGGCATCGGGGCCCAGTACTTCTGGACCGACGTCTTCTGGTTTGACATGCATTTGGCCGGCATCTCGGCCCTGATGGCGTCAACGGGCACCTTCCTGTTCGTGGAAGAGGTGCTCCGTGGACCCGAGCGACACCGTTGGTTCTCGCCTGTGATGAAGGCGGGCGCAGCCTTTTTGGTTGCGGTCGCTTGGGCTTACGGTGTGGGCTGGATCGACCTGCACGTGGTGAGCAAGGTGATCGGCACTGTGGGGCTGATGCCCGGCCTGATGGGCTTGCCGGGTGCTGTCCAGCGCGCGCGGCAGGGCGACAGCGTGGGTTGGTACTTCTTGGTGGCCTGGTTGGGCTACTTTGTCAGCACCACCATCATGGTGCTCGTGATCCGCGGCGTCGTGCCGGCCAACTTCTGGACGCAGCACTCGTTCCAGTTGGGGGCAACGCTGGACATGCTGTTGTTCTTGCGCGTGCTGGCGCTTCGCCTGCATGCGGTGCACGAACAGGCGCTGCGAGTCGCCCATGAGCGGGATCACGCGCTCAGCGTGGCCGCCACCGATGCGTTGACCGGGTTGCTCAATCGGCGGGGCCTGCAAGCGGCCTTGAATGAGGCCTTGCCGGCGGGCAAGCCTGGACAGATCACGGCCGTTTACTTGATCGACTTGGACGGATTCAAGCCCGTGAACGACGAGTTCGGGCACGAAGTCGGCGACCGACTGCTGGTCGCTGTTTCCGATCGCTTGAGGGCTTTGCTGCGCCAAGCGGACTTGGTGGCTCGCTTGGGCGGAGACGAGTTCGTCGTCCTGGCTCAGGGGCTGAGCAACGAGGCGCACGCCCAGCGCCTGGGCGAGGAACTGTTGGCTGCGTTCCAGGAGCCCTTCCCCTTGGACGGACTCATCGTACGGGTGGGCGCGACCGTTGGGTATGCGCTCTCGCCCATGGACGGCAGCGACCCCCATCACCTTCTGCAGCGCGCCGACGCCGCTATGTACGAGGGCAAGCGACGCGGCAAGCGCCGCCTGACGCGGCTTTGACCCTTCGGTCGCCCCTGCTCAGCCCGTGTTGCGCAAACCTGCGGCGATGCCGTTGATGGACAGGTGGATGCCGCGTTGCAGGCGTTCCAGCTTGTTGGGGTCTTGCCGCTCTTGAGCCGGAAGGGAGCGGTAGCGCCGCATCAACTCCACCTGCAAGTGGTTGAGGGGCTCGATGTACGGAAAGCGGTGGGCGATGGAGCGCGCCAAGGCGGTGTTGGTGGCCAGGCGGTGGCGGTGCCCGGTGATCAGCGTCAGGGCCAACTCCGTCGCTTCGTACTCGGCGCGGATGGCAGCAAAGATGCGACGGCCCAGTTTCTTGTCCTCCACCAACTCGACGTAGCGGGCTGCCAGCCCCAGGTCGGTTTTGGCCAGCACCATGTCGAGGTTGGACAGCAAGGTGCGGAAGAAGGGCCACTGTTTGTGCATGCGGCGGAGCTGGGCCAGGCGTTTGCCATGCCCAGGGCTGGCCTCGTCGCCGAGGAAGTGACGCACGCCCGACCCGAACCCGCACCAGCCCGGCAGGGCCACGCGACTTTGGCCCCAGCTGAAGCCCCAGGGGATGGCGCGTAAGCCTTCGATGGCCTTCGGGCCGCCGGCGCTGCCCGGGCGCTTGGCCGGGCGGGAGCCGATGTTGAGTTCGGCAATTTCACGGATGGGCGTGGCCGCGAAGAAGTAATCGGCAAAGCCCGGGGTGTCATACACCAGGTTTCGGTAGGCGGCGTAGCAAGCGTCGGACAAGTCCTGCGCGGCCTCCAAGAACACCTTGGGCGCCTCCTGCGTGGGGTGCAGCAAGCTGGCTTCCAGGGTGGCGGCGACCAGGGTCTCCAGGTTGCGCCGGCCGATGTCCGGATTGGCGTACTTGGAGGCGATGACCTCGCCTTGCTCGGTCAGCCTGATTTGTCCGTTCACCGTGCCCGGCGGTTGGGCCAAGATCGCTTGGTAGCTGGGGCCGCCTCCGCGGCCCACCGTGCCGCCACGGCCGTGGAACAGCCGCAGGGTGGGGCCGCCGTCGCGCGATTTGAGCTCGTCAAACAGGGCGACCAGAGCGATTTCAGCGCGGTACAGCTCCCAGTTGCTGGTGAACACGCCGCCGTCTTTGTTGCTGTCGCTGTAGCCGAGCATGATGTCCTGCTCGTTGCCGCTGTCGCGCACCAAGTCGGCCACGCCAGGCAGTGCGTAGAACGCAGCCATGATGGCCGGGGCTTCGCGCAGGTCGCCAATCGTTTCAAACAGCGGGCTGACGATCAGCGCGCTGCGTGCCCCTTGGCCCAGACTGCCCACCACGAGCCCGGCCTCCTTGGCCAGCAGCAGCACCTCCAGCAAGTCGGACACCGACTCGGTGTGCGAAATGATGTAGTGGCGAATGGCTTCGCGGCCGAAACGGTCTAAGGCCTCTCGTGCGGCCTCGAACACCGCCATCTCGCCCTGCGTGTGATCGCTGTAGGTGGCGCCCATCACCCGCAAGGGGCGCACTTCTTGGAGAAGGCGCAGCAGCAGGCTGCGTTTGGCGGTCTCGTCCAGCTCGCTGTAGTTGAGCTCGACCCGGGCCACCGCCAACAGTTCGCTGACCACGGCCTCGTGCTGGTCGCTGCTTTGGCGCAGGTCCAAGGTGGCCAGGTGGAAGCCGAACACCTGCACGGCGCGGATCAGGGGGGCCAGCCGCTGGCTGATCAGGGCCTGGGCATGGTGAAAGCGCAGGCTGGCTTCGATGGTGCGCAAATCGGCCAGCAAGGCGTCGGGGTGCGGATAGGGATCTTGCGGGGCGACGGCATGGCGCAGGGCCTCGGTGCCCGTCAGGGCGTGCAGCGTGGCGGCTAAGCGCGAGTACATGCCCGTGAGCGCGCGCCGATAGGGCTCGTCCATGCGGTGCGCGTTTTGGTCGGGGCTGCGCTCGGCCAGCGCTTGCATCTCGGGTGTGATGGAGGTCAAGCGAGCGGAGATGCTGAGCTCGGCCCCCAATTGGTGCAGCTCTCTCAGGTAGTGCCGCAAGGCCACTTCAGCCTGCCGTTGCAGCGCGTGGCGCAAGGTGGCGGCCCCCACGTTGGGGTTGCCGTCGCGATCGCCGCCGATCCAATGGCCCATGCGCAGGAAGGCGGGCAATTCAGCGCCGCGCAGGGCGGGCAGCGCCTCTTCCAGCTCGGCGTACACGCGCGGGATTTCGCGCAAGAACGTGGCCGGGTAGTAGGACAGCGCGTTCTCGATTTCGTCGGCCACGGTGAGCTTGCTGTATCGCAGCATCCGCGTCTGCCAGAGCTGCGTGATGCGGGCCCGCAGTGCCTCTTCGTTGCGCCGCAGGTCGCGCTCCAGCGTCAGGCCATCGCGCTGGGCGATCAACTCAGCGACTGCGCGCTCCGCGTCCAAGATGCTCTTGCGCTGGACTTCGGTGGGATGGGCGGTGAGCACCGGGGCGATGTGCGCACGCTCCAGCAAGCGCGCCACGTCGGTCGGTCGAACGCCAGCTTGGTGCAACTGCTCGAGGCTGAAGGCCAAGGAGCCGGCCTGGACATGGCCTTCGCGCTCATGGTGTTCGCGCCGTCGAACGTGGTGCCGGTCCTCGGCGATGTTGGCCAAGTGCGAGAAGTAGCTGAAAGCGCGGATCACCATCACCGCCTGCTCGCTGGACAAGCCCTTGAGCAGCTTGTCGATCTGCTTGCCGGCCGCCGCGTCCTGGCCGCGTTTCCACGCCACGGACAGCTGCCGGATGCGCTCGACCAACTCGAAGGCCTCGCGGCCCTCCTGGTCGCGGATCACTTCGCCCAGCAAACGTCCGAGCAGCCGGATGTCTTGGCGAAGGGGTTGTTCCTTGTCGGCGGCGGGCGCAGGGGCGAGGGGGGTCTTGGCGCGGGGCATGGTGGTCGATCCCGATCGAACGATGGCAGGCGCAATGTAACCCGGTTACATGGTTTTGTGCATGGAGTTTCTTCTCCAGGGGCGGGGCTGGCTTCGTCGGCCGGCTAGAGTGCGCGGATGAATCAGACATTGACGATTGCCACCCGGCAAAGCCGCTTGGCCCTGTGGCAAGCCGAACATGTGAAAGCGCGGCTGGAACAAGAACTCGGCGCCCAAGTCGTCCTGTTGCCGCTCAGCACGCGCGGTGATGAAATCCTCGACCGGAGCCTGTCCAAGGTGGGCGGCAAAGGGCTGTTCGTCAAGGAGCTGGAGGTGGCCTTGGCCGAGGGGCGCGCCGACTTGGCGGTGCATTCGCTCAAAGACGTCCCCATGGATCTGCCGGAAGGTTTCTCCTTGGCAGCCATCTTGGAGCGCGAGGACCCTCGCGACGCCTGGGTGAGTCCGCAGCACGCCAGCATGGACGATGTGCCCCAGGGTGCGCGCATCGGCACCAGCAGCTTGCGGCGACAAGTCCAGCTGCTGGCCCGGCGCCCTGACCTCGACATCCAGCCTTTGCGGGGCAACCTCGACACGCGGCTGCGCAAGCTCGACGGCGGCGAGTACGCCGGCATCGTTCTGGCCCGCGCCGGGTTGGTGCGTTTGGGCCTGGGTGACCGCGTTCGCCAAGCTTTCGAGACGGACGCCATGCTGCCTTGCGCCGGCCAAGGCGCCTTGGGAATCGAGGTGGTTTCGGCTCGGCAGGACCTCATCAAGCGCTTGTCGGTTTTGATCCACACACCGACTCACCGGGCCTGCAGTGCGGAGCGCGCTGTGTCGCGCGCCTTGGGCGGCAGTTGCAGCGTGCCTCTGGCCGCGCATGCCACCTGGGCGGCTGCCGGCGTGCTGCACTTGCGCGCCGTGTTCGGCGCGCTCAGCGCCGATGGCGCGCGCACGTGGCAGGCCGAAGCTTCTGCCGAGGTGCACGACGCCGGCGCGGCCGAAGCGTTGGGCGTGCGCGTGGCCACGATGCTGCGCGATCAAGGCATCCCCCAGGATCTCGCGCTTGGCTGAACCGCCGCTGGTGCTCACGCGTCCGGCCGCGCAGGTGCCGGCTTGGCGGGACGCTCTGCAAGCCTTGGGTGTCCCGGTTCGGGCTTGGCCGCTCATCGCCATCGGGCCAGCGCCCGACCCCCGCGCGGTCCTGCGGGCGTGGCAGGCTTTGCCGGGTGCGCGCGCCGCCTTCTTTGCCAGTCCCAATGCTGTCGCGGCCTTCATGGCGGCGCGACCCGCGGGCCTGGGGTGGCCTGACGACTGTTGGGCCGCCTGCGTGGGACCCGGCAGCGCTGCCGCCCTGCGCGACGCGGGCGTCCCGGCGTCGCGCATCGTGTCGCCGCCTGAGGACGCCGGGCGCTTCGATTCCGAGGCGCTGTGGCCGCAATTGGCGTTGGCGGCGCCGTGGTTGGGGGCTCGCGTGCTGCTGGTGCGGGGCGAGGGGGGGCGCGAATGGCTGGCCGATCGTTGGCGCGAGGCCGGTGCGACGGTTCAGGCTTGGTCCGTCTACACCCGGCACTGTCCCGTGCCCGACGGCCACGAACGCCAACTTCTGCAAACCTGGATGCACGAGCAGCCACCGCCGCTGTGGTTGCTGTCCAGCAGCGAGGCGGTGGTGCATTGGCAGCATGTGGTGGGTGCCGCCCTGCCGCCTTTGCCGACTTTGGCCACACACCCACGCATCGCTGCCGCTGCTCGTGCCGCCGGCTTGACCGTGACCGAGGTTGCGCCCACGGTGGGCGCCGTGGCCGAAGCGTGGCGCCGGCATGTCGCCCACCTGCCGCTCCCCCAGGGCGCGCGGGCCGCTCCCTAGAATCTGTCGCATGCATCCCGAGACCGCCAGCGATCCCCCTTTGACTGTGCCTGCCGCCCCTGTGGCGCCCCCCGCGGCCGCACGATGGGCCTGGGGCGTGGCCGCGGCGACGGGCGTGGTGTCCGCCGTGGCCTTGGCCATGGCCTGGCAAGCGCAAAACCGCTTGAACAGCTTGGAGCAGGAACTGGTGCGGCGTCAGGCGGCCAGCCAGGGCCTGGCGGAGTCCGCTCGCGGCGCTGCCAAGCACACCGAGGACCAAGTGCGCGACTTGGCGGCCAAACTGGCGTTGGCCGAGGCCCGCCTGGCCGAGGTGGCTTTGCAGCGCGGGCAATTGGAAGACTTGCTCAGTTCGCTGTCCCGATCGCGCGAAGAAAACGTCGTGGGCGACCTCGAGGCCAGCCTGCGAGTGGCCACCCAACAGTCAGCCCTGGTGGGCAGCACCGAGCCCCTGCTGACGGCCCTGCGGCAGGGAGAAGAGCGACTGCAGCGCTTCAAACAGCCCCGGCTGGAGGGCGTGCGCCGCGCCCTGTTGCGTGACTTGGACCGCGTGAAAGCGGCCAGCACCATCGATGCCGCCACGCTGGCGTTGCGTCTGGACGAAGTGGCTCGGCTGGTGGACGACCTTCCCCTGCTCAACGAACCACATTTGGCGGTCCGCCCGGTGGCCACCCCACCCGCTCGACCGGCCAGCGAACCCGACGACGCTTGGCTGCGTTGGCGGCATTGGGTGCAGGTGCGGGCGGGCGACGTCTGGCGGGAAGCCAAGGACTTGGTGCGCGTGACGCGCATCGACAACCCCGACGCCATGCTCCGCAGCCCCGAGCAGACCTTTTTCTTGCGCGAGAACCTCAAGTTGCGGCTCCTCAACGCTCGCTTGGCCTTGCTGTCGCGCCAGTTCGACACCGCCCGCAGCGATCTCGAAGCCGCCTTGCGGCTCATTCATCGCCATGCGGACACCCGCCAGCGCCGCACGCAGACCGCCATCGAGTTGATGACCCAGGTGTTGTTGCAGGCCAAGCCGCAGCCCTTGCCGCGTCCCGATGACAGCTTGGCGGCACTCGCCGCCTTGGGTACGGTGCGTTGAGATGCGGGGCGTGATCTGGCTGGTCCTGCTGTTCACGGCGGCGGCCGTGGCGGCGATGACCTTCGGGCGCAACGACGGGCTGGTCAGCCTGTTTTGGCAAGGTTGGCGTGTCGACTTGTCGCTGAACCTGTTTTTGTTGGGTCTGTTGTTGTTGTGCGGCACCCTGATCGTGGCTCTGCAGTCGCTGGATGCCCTGCTGAACCTGCCCCAGCGTGCGCGCGCTTGGCGCTTGGCGCAGCGCGACCGAGGCGCTCAATCCCTGTTGCGCGAGGCCTTGCTGGCCTTGTGGGGAGGACGGTTCGCACGCGCTCAGAAGGCCGCGCAGCGCCTGCTGGCAGTGCAAGCCAAAGCGCCCGAACTGAGCGCCGATCCCGATGCCGTGGCCTTGGCTCACTTGCTGGCCGCCGAGTCGGCCCATCGTCTTCAGGACAAAGCCCGACGCCAACGGCACTGGGAGGCCGTGTTGTCCCACGGGTCGGCCCGCGTCCATGCGGAAGTGGCCAAACTGCTGGCCGCCGGTTGGGCGTTGGACGACCGCGACGCGGCAGGGGCGCTGCGTCACCTGGACGATTTGGGCCCAGGGGCTGGGCGTCGGACGCAGGCCTTGCGCCTGCGCCTGCAGGCCGCGCGGCTGGGCGGGCAGCCCCTCGATGCGCTGCGGGCGGTCCGATTGCTTGCCAAACACCAAGGCCTCAGCGCCGATGCGGCCCGAAGCCTCCTTCGCTCGCTGGCCTTCGATGTGCTCGACTTGGCGCGCGATGCCGACCAACTCCGTCAGGCTTGGCTGAGCCTGGAGCCCAGCGACCGTCGCGACGTGGTCGTGGCCTGTCGCGCGGCCTTGTTGATGGCGCGCTGGGGGGCGGCCGATGACGCGCGGTCTTGGCTCAAGCCCCTATGGGATGCCATGGGCTCTCTGGCCGACGACGAGCGCGCCGTGTTGGCCGCCGCCATGTCGCGCTGCACCGTCGGGATCGGTCCCGAGTGGCTGCCCAAGTTGGAGTCGGCCGCTGCCCAATGGCCACGCGATCCCCATTTGGCCTTGGCGCTGGGCTTGGCTTTGGCCGAGCTCCAGCTGTGGGGCAAAGCGCGCTTGCTGCTGGAGTCGGCCGGGCAAGATCCGCGCTTGAGCGGTGACGAACGG